>NC_016051.1:1800000-2086428 GCF_000151205.2 Thermococcus sp. AM4 | reverse complement strand
GGCTAACGCCCCCACACCCCCAAACTTCGCCTGCGCGATGTCAAGCTTTGCTCGACGCAAGGGACGATAGTCCCGCAGAGTTTGACCAAGGTTCGTAGCTCCTTCTAAAAAGCTAAACTTTGAGTGATTTTCCCTCCAATTGGCTGGTTTGAGCGCGAGAACCTATCAAATTGTTCTTGGACTGTGGGTTTGCCTTAAAATCGACGCCCGAAGGGCGTCAGGGAAAATAAACCCTTTTAAAAGGGCTGTTTAAGAGGGTTCTCCTTTGGAAAGAGCGATTTCATGAGTAAAACATCTTTCATTCGAGCCTTTGGGAGAGAGTTACCAACTTTTGGTGAAGCTTTTTCCAAAAGCTTGTCTGTGAGTGCTTCACTCTAAGACGGCGCCCTTTGAACGCCGATAGTAAGTTGAAACTCTCGAAGGGGTTTGTTTAGTGTTAAACTCCGCCAAAATTGTACTTGGTTAGTGCACGACCGACTTTTGCTCGTTGGGGAGAATAGAGCTTTTCGCCAGCCTCTTTCTAAAGACTGCTACAAAGTTTCCTGCCAGAAAGGATTGTGGCGCCCGGGCCGGGATTTGAACCCGGGTCACGGGAGTGACAGTCCCGTATGATAGGCCGGGCTACACCACCCGGGCGTTTGAGTGGCCGGCGGCGTTCCCGGTTTCCCGCCCCCTCTCGGAGGGCAGTACACCCGGGAACGCAGGCGGGCTTAACTTCCGGGGTCGAAACGAGACCGGGTGTAACCCCGCCGCCATGGCCGCCGTGCCGATAACACCTACCGGGATGCATTTATAAATTTTACGGTTCAGAAAATTAAAGATCACCAGCTCAGCTCCTCCACGGGCGTTGGAGCTGGTGTCGTTGACCGTTTGGAGAGCTTCTGGGGGAGATTTGCAAAGGCTATTATCTGGAAGATAGACGATATCAGGAGCAGTATTGCGCCTATTAGTACCACCAAAGTTAGCGCTCCCCACCACAGGAAATTGGCAGTGCTCTTGAATGCATCGACTCCTGTTAGTTCGTACATGGCCTCCCATGCCTTTTTCTGGAAGTATGCCCCGATGATGATGGCGGCTATGGCGATCACTCCCCCTACAAGCACCAACGCTATCCCCGTATCCGAGAGATTCGTTGAGTCCTCCTCGATAATGTTCACGTTGGATCCTGGGTACATTGTGAACTCGTTTTCCATTGATCCCGTAGAAGCAGAGGACGCGGCCAACGCTGCCACTATGAGTATTATCGCCACTATCACGAGAACAATACCTATGAGTATGCCCTTGAGGTAATACTTAAAGGGCCTGTCGTCCCCAAGCTTATTCCCGATGCCATGGAGCGCTATGAGGATCAGAACAAGTCCCAGCAACGACAGTAGTGTTCCCACGTAGGGTATGATGCTGGCAAAAGCCAATACCGATCCCACGAGGCCCAGAGTCCTCTCGGTGCTTATATCCACTGTCTCTCCTCCGGATCCCACAGTTGCCCCAACCTCCATTGTACCACCCAAGGGAATAATCGAGCGAACCCCTTAAAAAATTACCCAAAGAAATGGGGAAACAAGAGAATTACCAGCTTTGATAGGGCTCGCTCCTCAGCGCGCTGCTCAGTCTGCCTTTCTTCAGAGTCCTAGGCATGTTAACGAAGCCGAGGATTTGGTATATCCACGCAACGAGGAGGAGCACAAAGCCGACGAGGATTATCATCGTCAAACCGCCCCACCAGAGGAATTTGGAGGCCTCCACGAACTCATTTATCCCCGTGATCCTACCCAGCATATACCAAGCTTCCTTCCTGTAATAAAGGCTCGCGATAATCAATGGTATCCCGATGAGCAAAGCCAGTATCACCCCGCCCATCTGGAGAGCAACGATCATGAAGACGATCAGGATTAAGGTTACAAAGCCGATTATGAAGCCGTAGAGGTAGTAGGTGAAGGGTCTATCGTCACCGAGTTTTTCACCAATCCCGTGGAGGGCTATCAGCACAAGTACCCATCCCAGCAGACTGAAGGCGCCTCCAATGTAGGGGATTAAAGACGCTATCGGCGACAGAACTCCTATCAGTCCCAACATTCGCTCGGTGCTGACGTCTACCTCCTCGTACTGGAACGAGCTCTCAACCGTTTCCATTGACACCACCACATAGTTGGAGAATTCAGACTTTAAAAAGTTATTCGTTAGCTCAAAGCTTATTAACCAGTTCGTGTAGTGGGTGCGGTGGTGGAGATGCTGGAAGCGATCTGGAACTTCTTCAACCAGTACTTCTGGGAACCCATGTTCACGAGAAGCGGCTACAACGCGATCAACACCCTGGTTTACGCGGTGCTCTTTGGACTTGGAGTGACTTACTCCTACAGATATATAATAAAGCCCCTTGGAATCAAGGTGGACGAGAGACTGTTCTGGGCCGTGACGCCGATGGTGGTTTTTGGGGCCACTGTGAGGGCCCTCGTCGATGGTGGAGTCCTGCCGGAAAACCCGCTAATTCTAACCCCGGGGATATTCTTCACGGCCTTCGTCCTAATAGTTCCGGCGATAGTTGCTGATGCCAAGCTGAAGACGTACCCGAAAATAACGATAGCGTGGGGAACTCTGCTGGCACTCTGGGCCAACTACCAGCTGGCAATTCACGCCAAGAGCTGGGAGCCATACGAGCTCACGATGATCCACACCCTGATTTCATGGGCGGTCGTGCTTGCGTTCTACAAATGGAGACCATTTGACAAGCTCTATCTCTACGCCGTCCTCGCTCACTACTACGATATGGGCTCAACGGTCGTTGGCCTGCACTACTACGGTTACAGAGAGGTCCACTGGATCGAGCACCATCTCGTCCAATGGTTTGGGGCCTACATCTACTATCCCTGGATAACAATAATCCTCATAGCGGTCTACTACGGGCTCAAACACCTCGTCCCCGACGAGGAGGAGCGGCGCTTCTGGTATCTGGCCATCTACGTCCTCGGTCTCGGTCCCGCAATAAGGGATCCGGCCCAGATGGTGCTCCAGATCTAACTCCTTCTCTCCTTTGGTTTTGGGCATCGAACGACCTGCCCTCTTCTATTTCCCTTCTGAGGAGCCTCGCTTCCTCCTCAGCCTTTCTCACGCGGAAGACCCTCGCGATTCTCTCCACCGCCTCAAGCTTCCTGACGATGCCGTCTAACCACGTGAAGACGTCGCCGGGATAAACGATTAGACCGTAGACCTTCCTGAAGTGCTCCGCTATCTGGGTCGGGTGCTTCCCGCTCCTGCGAAGCTCGATTATGAGGTTTCCAACGCGCTCCATCGCGTACTCGGTGCAGTCTTCCTCACCGCACATGAAGAACTCCTGATAAATCGTGAACAGCCTCTCGGCTGCGTTTGGACTGAGCTCGGGAATCACCTTGTCAAGCTCTTCCAAGATGGAGGCGAAGCTCGGCGAGAATACGTTGGCGCTTATCCTGCCTCTCACGGCTCCCTCAAGCTCTCTCTGGAGCGTTCCGCTTAGATACAGGTTCTCGAAGGGGTGAAGCTTGAGCGCAATCCAGCGAGCGGGCTTCTCCCGAAGGTTCCTCCGTATGAACTCGGCCTCCTTTGGCAGTAAAAAGCTCATACTCACGGCCCTTCCGTAAGGTGTAACCTCGACGAGGGACCTTTTGAGGCTTACGAGCTCGAACTCCTCCAGCTTTTCTAAAACCTTCTCGGCGCTCTGGTTGGCTCCCAAGCAACGCTCCTGAACTTCCTCTATAACGTCAAGCCGGTTGAAGACGCAGGAATGAGCCAAGACGTTGTCCTGCTCAAGCTCGTCGCTCCACTCCACAGTTACGGGCTCTATCGGCGCGGTAAGGAGCTTGAAAGCTATTTCTTCCTCGGTTCCCTCCATCTGGGCCGAATATTTTCTCCCGGGCTCGACTATTAGGTAAACTTTTCCCTTCTCGTGGTAGAGGGGCCTTCCAGCCCTTCCGAGCATCTGGTGGAACTCCCGGACGGTGAGCCACTTGTTGCCCATCGCGAGGCTCTCAAAGATGACCTGACTCGCTGGAAAGTCCACGCCCGCTCCCAACGCGGCAGTCGTGACAACGACGTCGAGCCTCTGAGCTAAAAACTCCATCTCGGTAAGCTTCCTCTGCTTGTAGGGCAAACCGGAGTGGTAAGGCTTCGCGCGGAGGCCCTTGCTCGTGAGGTAGGCCGAAAGCTCGTGCGTCCGCTTCCTTGAGAAGGTGAAGACTATCGTCTGCCCCTTGTAGCCCTGTCTCGACTTTCTCATCGCCTCCGCTCTGCAGAGGTTGGCTATGTGACGCCACTTCTCGGACTCGCTGCGCGCTATGATGATGTGCCTCTCCAGATCAACCGGCCTCTCGTCGTAGAGGACGAGCTTTAATCCGAGCTCTTTAGCCAGCTCCTCAGGATTCCCGACGGTTGCGGAAAGGCCTATGAACTGGGCCTTCGGGTAGAGCCTCCTCAGCCTCGCGATTAGTCCGTCGAGCCTCGGCCCGCGCTCCTCGTCGTCGAGCGTGTGTATCTCGTCTATGACAATCGTCCCGACGTTGCCTATCTTCCTTCCGGTGCGGAGGAGGTAGTCTATTCCCTCGTAGGTTCCCACTATGATGTCCGCGTCTATGCCGGTATCGACGACTACCAGCTCGTCCCGGGTCTTAATCCTGCTCATGCCAACGCGAATGGCAACGCGGAGGCCGAGCTTTGAGTACCTCCGCTTAAAGTCCTCATATTTTTGATTCGCCAGGGCCACGAGCGGGACCAAGAAGAGGAGCTTTTTGCCCTCCATCGCCTTGGGAACTCCCGCTAATTCTCCGATTAGCGTCTTACCGCTCGCGGTCGCGGAAACGACGAGTAAATTCTCGCCTTCGAGGAGGCCGTTCTTGACGGCCAGACTCTGAACCGGGAGGAGCTCCTTCACGCCCTCGGCCGCTAAAACCTCCTTGAACTTCTCCGGGAGCGGAAGCTCGTCAACCTTGACCTTCTCGACCTTGACGTGCTTGGCCTTCAGCTCGTCCCATTTAGTTATTTCAGGGTGCTTCGTCGGGTCGAAGCGCGGGTCGAAGGCATACAAAACCTTATCGAGGTCTCTAAACCTGTCGAGGAGCTTCTTCGCCTGCTCGAACATCGCTATGCTGTTGAATCTAAACCTGAGCTCCCTCTTCAGCTCGTCCTCCGCACAGCGCTCACAGATGTACTCGTTCCGGTACTTTATCCTGTTGCCTGGCGTTAGGACGGTTATCCTGCCCTCAAGGAGGCAGAGACGGCACAATTCGGCCTTCTCAACGCGCTTGTTCTGGAGCCTTTTCTTAAAGTAGTCCTCCCACTCGTCCGCGTTTACGAGGACTATTCTCGCCTGGCGAAGGAGCTTTTCAATCTCCTTTGGATTGCGGTAGTTGCTCCCCTCCAAGACCTTGAAGAGCCTTCCCTCTCTCATTATGAGGCGGAATATCCGCTCGGCCTTCAGGTTCCTCATCTCGCTAAGCTTTTCCGGCTCGTTCTCGATAAAGAAGGCCTCGAGCTCGTTCTTCTTCCTTCCGGGTCTGATTACGAAGAGCATCTTCACCGCCTCGGCCAGCCGTCCACTCATCACACCTCAGAGTCGGGAGGCGTCCTCATCGGCCGTTCCGAGTAGGTGGGAGGATTTATAAAGGCTCCCCGTAAGAAAAGCTTATAAACGCACCCTTCAAAGTGGCGTTAGGTCTAACTCAGGATCATCTGGGGTGAGAAAAATGGCCATCTGGCAGGGAAGATCACTCAAAAAGCCTTCGGGTGGAAGAATCGTCTTGGCCAGGAAGAAGAGGAAGAGGGAGCTCGGAAGAGAGCCCGCAAACACGCGCGTCGCAGAGGAGAGGGAGAAGAGGAAGATAATCAGAACCTACGGCGGTAACAGGAAGGTTCGCCTCGTTGAAGCCCTCTACGCGAACGTCTTCGAGGGTGGAAAGGGCAAGAAGGTCAAGATACTCAACGTCGTTGAGAACCCGGCCAACAGGCAGTACGCGAGGAGAAACATCATCACCAAGGGAGCGATAATCGAGACCGAGATTGGTAAGGCCGTCGTCACCAGCAGGCCCGGCCAGGACGGAGTCGTCAACGCGGTTCTCCTCAAGGAGGAGAACGCCTGAACCCTTTTCTAATTTGCCTTTGGTCCTGTTGTTCTGGTCCGTTTGGTTTGAGCTCAAATAACTACTGTATTAACTCCAAGCTTCTCGGCTATCCGCCCCTGTTTCTCGTCGCAGGTAACGAGGGTTGCGTTGAGTTCCCTGGCCTGCGCTATGAAGAGGGCATCGTAGACCGCTATGCCGTGCTCAACGCTCAGTTCAAAGGCTTCCCGAAGGTATTTTCGGTTCTCCTCAACCGTTATGACTCTCTTATCAACGAGAAGCCCGAGGGCATCAAGGAGCCTCTCTCCTTCCTCCCTCCGGAGGGTTTTGTATATTCTAACGTTCTTCCAGATGACGTTGGCGCACTCGGTGATGAGCATCTCAACAGTTCGGGCATCGTTCTCGGGCTGGAGGTAGGGTATGACCTTTTCCCATCCGCTCTCCTTCAGCAGAAACTTACAGAGGGCCGAGGTGTCAATGACTATCACGATCCTCCCTCACGAGCCGTTTTGCGGTCCCTTCAGGGACTCCGGGAAGTGACTCGACGAGTTCTATGACCTCCTGAAGGGCCCGTTTTTTCTCTTCTTCCTCAATCCTCTTCCGAATGAACTCCCTTATCTCCTCGCTCCAGTTGATGTCGTACTTCTTCATCTCCCGCCTGAGTTCCTGCGGAATCCTTATGCTCATCACCGCGGAGCCCATGTAGTCCACCAAAAGAGAAATTGGTATTACAAAATATAAAAGTTCCGCATTACACTATCCTTCCCTGAACTTCGAAAGCTCCTTTTCCATAATCTTCCTCGCGAGTTCTCTCGCCTTCGGCTCGACGACCGCTATTACCCGTTTCTTGAGCTCGTCGAGGCCCTCGCCCGTCAGGGCAGAAATCTTAACGGGCTCAAGTCCCTTGGCCTTAACGAACTCCTCGATGGCTTTTGTCTTCTCCTCGTCGGCTATGTCAACCTTGTTTATTGCGACTATGAACGGGAACTCGCCGAACTCGTTCAGTATCTCCTCGAAGAGGTGCATCTGCTCCTCGATTGGGAACCCACAGTACTCGCTCGGGTCGAAGATGTAGACGATGACATCTCCGAGGTGCTTCAACGCTAAAATCGCCTGTTTCTCAACCTCGTTTCTCTCGCTGAGCGGTCTGTCGAGCAGACCGGGCGTGTCTATAACCTGGTAGCGGAGGTAGTGCTCCTCGAACTGTCCGACGTTTATGCCCTTTGTTGTGAAGGGATAACTCGCCACCTCTGGCTTTGCGTTGGTTAAAGCCCTCAAAAGCGTGCTCTTGCCAACGTTCGGGTGGCCGGCTATAACCACGGTAGGAAGCTCCAAATCGACGACTGGTAACTCCTTGAGAACGTTTCTGGCCTGATTCAGATAGCGCAAATCGTCGTCAATCTCGTGGAGTATGTCCGCGACTCGGCCGTAGAAGGCCCTTCTGAGCTTGGCTATCTCCTTCGGGTCGCGCTCGTAGCGTATCTTCTCCACGTAACGCTGTTCGAGGTTCCTGATGGTCTTTATCGCCCAGTTGACCCTCGCGAGGGATTTGTGAAACTGGTCCCTATCAACGAGCGTGTCAACCAACTCCTGATAGAACCTCGGGAGCGTCGAGACACCGGGAGTTCTGTCGAGTATCTTCCTGAGGTTGTCGCGAACGACGTTCGAGACGGTTCTAACTCTGAGCTCTTCTCGCTGTCTCGCCTTCGCGACCTTCCCGCCGGGCGGGTTGTAGGCAGATGCGGCCCTCTCGGCCCTTCGGAAGGCCTTGTCGATGAGCTCGTCAGCGGTAAGAACCGTCGGCATCTTCTCAAACGGATTCTTCATTCTCACCCCTCCCTCAATCTCGCGGAGAAAAGGTTGGGGAGGGGCCTTAAAAAGGTATTCAATCGAGCGAGCGGTAGATGATTACCCCAATCAGGGACGCGAGGGCAACGAGGAACAGCAATACAAGGCTCATCAGCTTCCCGACGTGCGACGAGTCGGTGAAGCCGGCTATCACCATCAGGAAGAACACGATGACCAGCAGCAGCCCGAGCTTCTCAAAAAGCCCCTCGTACCTGTTAAGTTTGTCCACTATAGCACCCAGCCCCATGTTTTCACCCTCCTTTGGTGTGTTCTAAAAACCGAATTGGTGCGAAAATATAAAAACCTATCGCAGGCCGAGGGAAAGGTTTATCTCCTGGGAGGGCTACACAATCTGATCCACATGACGGGAGTCGCCGGCGCTATATTCACGGGCCTTCTGACGGCACTGGCAGTGGTTTTCCCCGCGTCCACGGTAGTTTTCTCCATGGACGTAAACCTTCTCGTTCCCGCCTACGCCGGAGCCCTTGTTGCCCTGCTCTTCTACTTCCGGGAGATCCTCTCAAGGGAGCCGGTTATGGCGCTCAGGGGCTTCAGCCCGGCCCAGCTCAAGTACGCGATCCTCGCAACGGCGCTGACCCTCGTGCTCGGGTTCCTCCCGAGGGCAACGGCTGGAGCAGAGAAACTGGCGATTGCGGGAGCCGTTATAGCCCTCCTGCCCGCCCTCGTCTACGGCTTTAAACCGCTGGAAGGGATAAGGAAGATCTTCGAGGAGGAACCGACGCCGGCGGATGCCCTCTCCGTGGGGCTCGCTCAGGCCCTGGCGGTACTCTTCAGCCTGCCGAGGGGTGGAACGAGTGCCCTAGCACTGGTGCTCAGTGGATACGATGCAAAGAGAATCCTGAAGTTCTCGCTCCAGGCTGCTCCGGCTTACCTCGTCGTCGAGATCATCAGGGCCGGCCAATGCCAGCCCAAGCCGAAGTGGCTCGGTCCCGTATCCTTCGCCTCGTCGTTCTTTGTGACGTTTCTCATTCTCTGGATCCTGTTCCGGCTGACCGAAAGGCTTGAAAACAGAACTTTCCTAGCCTTTTACGGCACGGTTGGAGCCCTGCTGTACCTGATGGGGGTGTTAATTTGAAGGCGGTCATACTCGCGGCTGGTAAAGGGGAGAGGCTCAGACCCCTCACCGACGACCGGCCAAAGGTCATCCTTAAGGTTGCAAACAGGCCGATAATAGAGTACGTGATCGAGAACCTCTATCCCTTCGTGGACGAGTTCGTGATAGTGGTCCGCTACGAAAAGAAGAAGATCATCGAAACCCTTGGAGACGAGTTCGGAGGGAAGCCGATAACCTACGTCGATCAGCGCCCCGGGGAAGGCACAGCCAAGGCCGTCGAATCGGCGAGGGAGCACGTTGGGGACGAGGAGTTCATAGTGGCGAACGGTGACATTTACTTCGAGGTCGAGGCGATAAAGGAGCTGGTATCTGCGTTCAGGAGGGAGAAGGCGGACGCCGCACTCGTCCTCAAGCACTTCGAGGATCTGAGCCACTTCGGCAAGGTTGAGGTCAGCGGGGAGAAAGTTACCGGGATCCTTGAAAAGCCCGGGAAGGTTCCGGGCTACGCGAACCTGGGGATATACCTCTTCAAACCGGAGGTCTTCCACTTCATCGAGAGAACGCCCCTCAGCGAGCGGGGCGAGTACGAGATAACGGACACGATCAACCTGATGATCAGGGCAGGCAAAAAGGTCGCCTACGCCGTTTACTCCTCCTACTGGAACGACATAGGAAGACCCTGGAACCTCCTCGAGCTCAACGAGTACCTCCTCAGAAACAAGCTCAGACACGAGATCAGAGGCACGGTTGAGGAGGGGGCGACGGTAATCCCACCCGTTGAGATAGGGGAAGGCACCATCGTGAGGAGCGGGGCCTACATCATCGGGCCCGTGAAGATCGGCAGGAACTCCCGCATAGGTCCGAACTGCTTCATAAGACCCCACACGAGCATAGGCGACAACTGCCACATAGGCAACGCAGTTGAAGTCAAGAACTCCATCATAATGGACAACAGCAACGCACCGCACCTCAACTACGTGGGCGACTCGATAATCGGCGAGAACACGAACCTCGGCGCGGGGACGATAACCGCCAACCTAAGGCACGACAGGGGCAATGTGAAGGTCGAGATCAAGGGAAAACTCGAGGACTCTGGAAGGCACAAGCTCGGGGCCATAATCGGGCACGGGGTGAAGACGGGAATAAACGTCAGCATATACCCGGGAAGAAAGATAGGGAGCTACTCCCTCATCGGGCCCGGCGTGGTCGTCGACAAGAACGTCCCGCCCGGAACCATGGTTCTCCTCAAGCAGGAAAAGATCGAGAAAAGGGTGAGATGATGTCCGAGTTCATCCCCCTCCTGAACTTCTTTTCAAGGTGGCTGCTCTTCGGAGCCGTCGCGTGGAAGGCCTACAAAACCAGGGACAAGGGCTGGGCCCTCCTCGCGGCGGCGCTCTTCATCGGGGCCCTTGACATAGAGAACTACATCCTCTCCCCACTGGGAATAACGATTCCCCAGCCGGCTTACGACGTCGCTTCCAAGGTGCCGGATTTCTACATAGCCCTGCTGACGATATGGGGGGCGCTGCACCTCAGGTACGAGAAGACGAACTTTAACCACGTCATCTACCTCGCGATCCTCCTCGTTGCCTCCTACGTGTGGCTCTTCCTCCTGGCGATAAACTTCTTCGGGAACAACTTCACCGTCAAGGCCCTCTTCCCCTCCCTCCTCCTCGGGGGGTCCCTGATCTACGTCAGCTACGTTCTCTGGAACCACGTTGTCTCCAGGAGGCTCCTCGACAGGCTCTTCCCCGTAGGCCTTGGCATAGTGGGCCTGCTAAACCTGACGTATCCCTTCGGACGACCTGTTGTGTGGTACTCCAACATGGCCTTCTTCCTCGCGGCGATCGGAAGGCTTCTCGCGGCCGTTGGAGCATTCACCTTCGTGTTCTACCCGCTCTCAGAGCCCATGAGGAGACCCGAATCGCCGCCCCTTACTCCTGGCTCCTACCTTGCCCGGGACAGAAAGGATATCCAGAAGATCCTCCCCGAGTTTTTCGAGAACGATATAATAGCCGTTACAAGGCTCTCGCCGGCGGAAATTGTCGGGAAGTTCACGCCGGCGTCTATGGTGTTCTGGATAACCAAGGCCAAGGAGGGGCAGGTCTCGGACAGCCCCAAGGTGATAGCCATCTCGCCGACCAAACTGGGCATACTCCAGGATCTAATCGTGAGGGAGATCGAGAGGGGCTACCGAACGGTCTACGTTGACGCCTTCGAGTACCTCGTGATAGAGGTCGGCTTCCAGGTGGCCTTTAAGTTCCTGCTCTCTGTGAGGGACTTCGTGCTGTCCAAGGGCGGCACCCTAGTCCTCGTTGCGAACCCGGAAGCCCTAAAGGAGCAGGAATGGAAGCTCGTGCTGAGGGAGTTCACACCCCTGAAAAGCCTGAAGAAGGCCGAGAAAAACCAGAGGGAGTGATCACTTCCCCTCCATCGACTCCCTTAGGAAATCCCTCGCCTCGTCGCTGAACTTCGAGAGGGGAACCTCCTCCCCAAACTTATCGTACACCTTGCCATCGCGGAAGTTTATCTCAAAGATCTCGTACCTCTCCTCACTTTTCTCGTGGAGCTTTATCCCGTGACCCTTCAAATGGGCCTCTAAGCTGTCGATATCAACGTACTTGCCGCACTCCTCGCACAGGTAAAACTGCCAGAAAACGTAATCCTGGCCGATCACGGCGTTCTCCTTTATGTGATCGATGAGCCTGCCTCCGAGGTACTCGTAGATGTCCTCCTGCTCAAGCAGGTTTCCGTTCTCAACGACCTTGAAACCGCTCCAGACGATGTGGTCGTGTATGTCACTCAGCGTAGCCCTGGCGTACTTGTAAGTCATGATGAAGGCCCCGTTGTGAACCGTGAAGACGCCCTTCTCCGGGACGGCTATGATCACGATGCCCTTCTCGTTGATCTCGTCCGCCATTTTCAAAGCGTGCTCTCTGTTGTCGGCCGCGAGAATGAGGACCCTTATCCCGCTCTTCTTGTGGATTCCCTCTATGGCCTCACCGCTGATGTTCCAGTGGTAATCGTCAAGGTAGCGAACCTGGGTGTAGACCCTCTTCATCCTCGGACTCAGACTGCCGTAGTCCATGCTCCCCACCGCATAGGGATGGGCGCGAACGTTAATAAACTTTAGTGAAAAAACTTAAAAACGAGCCCCGGGGCAAAGCTTTTTAATCGTTCCACCAAATGAAGGAAGGTGGTAAAGGATGGCAAAGGACAAGACGACCCTTCCCCCAACAGGCGCCGGGCTTATGAGGTTCTTCGATGAGGACACCAGGGCGATTAAGGTCAGCCCGAAGGGCGTCATCGCGATAGCCCTCGTGCTCATAGCCTTCGAAGTGTTCCTGCACCTCTTCGGACCGAGCATCTTTGGATGATTCACCCCATCAGATGCTTTCTCTTCTCATATTCCTGCCCGTGCCAGTCCGAGGAGCGCGTTCTCAGCTCTATTGAATGGGCAACCATCTCGGCCTTCCTCTTCGCCCCCTCCACGTTCTTGTCCCAGGCTATTGCAACTCCAAGCCTCCTTCCCGGATAGGCCTCTGGCTTGCCGAAGAGCCTCACCGTTGCGTTCGGGACGCTGAGGGCCTTAGCTAATCCGCGGAACCTCGGCGAGTAGCCGGAGACGTTGGCCTTGATAACGTGAGTGGCAGCGGGAGTCAGGAGCGGGAACAGACGATAGCCGTTTACCCACTCGCCCGGAATCGGAAGGCCAAGGACTGCCCTCAGGTGAAGCCCGAACTCGGAGAAGCCGGTCGGATGGGAAGCCAAAGTTACCATTCCGGTGTCGTGGGGCCTCGGCGAGACCTCGTTGGCCCAGACCTTATCGCCCTTCACGAACATCTCGACGCCAAACAGTCCGAGACCGCCGAGGACATCGGTGATGCGCTTCGCTATCCTGTAAACCTCGCGCTCTGCCCTCTCCAATATTTCAGCAGGTTGCCAGCTGGAGTGGTAGTCGCCGTCAATCTGGTAGTGGCCGACGGGCTTCGGGAAAGTGGTAACCACCTCGCCGTTCTCGTCGTAGTGCCTCACCGCGAGCTCCGTAACCTCGACGTCGAAGTCGATGTGCTCCTCAACGATTATCTTGTCGGCGCTGCCGCGGGCTTTCTTTTTAGCGACTTCCCAGGCCTTGGGTATATCCTCGGGGCCTTTAACGAAGTAGGAGCCCTTTCCAGAGGAGCTCATTATAG
Organism: Thermococcus sp. AM4; assembly: GCF_000151205.2. Taxonomy (NCBI): domain Archaea; kingdom Methanobacteriati; phylum Methanobacteriota; class Thermococci; order Thermococcales; family Thermococcaceae; genus Thermococcus; species Thermococcus sp. AM4. The sequence continues at coordinate 2,073,232 of NC_016051.1, read as the reverse complement.
CCTTTGTGTGGCAGGGATAGCCTATCTTTTCGCAGGCCTCGTAGAGTTCATCGAGTGTGGTCGCGTAGGCGTAGCGTGAAGTTGGAACCTTCGCTTCCTTCGCAAGGGTTTCCCTCGTCCTCTCGCGGTGCATGGCAATCCAGGTCGCCTTCGCGTTCGGAACCACGAAGTAGCCGTCCTTCTCAAGCTCGAAGAGGGCATCGAGGTTAATCGCCTCAATCTCCGGGATTATCGCGTCGGGCTTCTCTCTCTCGATGACCGAAAAGAGGAAGTCCGCGTTCCTCATGTCGCTCACGTAGGAGCGGTGGGCGACCTGCATGGCCGGAGCGCTGGCGTAGCGGTCAACGGCTACAACCTCCACGCCGAGCCTCTGAGCCTCAATCGCTATCTCCTTTCCGAGTTCTCCACTCCCGAGAAGGAGTATCTTCTGAGCGGAATCCGTCATGGCAGTTCCAAGTTCATCGCGGGGCTTAATCACAGCCACCACCCCTGGCAGGTTTTGACGTTTTAATGTTAAAAATTCCAGATATTTAAGCATTTTTTGGCAAAAAAATGGCAAACTTTTTAAGTCCTCTGCGGAACTTCCACCGGTGATGCTCATGCTGACCTACGCCCAGGCCGGAGTTGACGACGAGAAAACTGCCAGGGCTTTGAGAAGCATAATCAACCTCGCGAGGGAGACGTTCAGGTTCAGGAGGGGAAAGTCCGGGGAGCCCGCGGAAAACCTCGGCCACTACTCCGCTTTGCTCGACTTTGGGAAATTTTATCTCGCCATGACGACAGACGGAGTTGGAACAAAGGTTCTCGTCGCTGAGGCGGTTGGCAAGTTCGACACGATAGGGATAGACATGATAGCGATGAACGTGAACGACCTGCTCTGCGTTGGGGCTGAGCCTGTAGCCCTCGTTGACTACCTCGCGGTGAGGGAGCCCGATGAGAGAGTCTTTGGGGAGATAGCAAAGGGCCTCTACGCTGGAGCGGAACAGGCCGGGATAGCGATAGTCGGCGGGGAAACTGCCGTGATGCCCGACCTAGTAAACGGCTTTGATTTGGCAGGAACTGCCATCGGAATCGTCGAGAAGGGAAAGGTAATCACCGGCGAGAAGATAAAACCCGGCGACGCTGTAATAGGAATTTCGAGCTCGGGAATCCACTCAAACGGCCTGACCCTCGCGAGGAAGCTCCTCATTCCGAAGTACGGCCTCGACTACGAATACGAGGGAAGAAAGCTCTGGGAGTGGCTCCTTGAGCCGACGAGGATTTACGTGAGGGCGGTTCTTGAACTGCTCGAAAGGGTGGAAGTCCACGGGCTGGCCCACATAACCGGCGGCGGGCTTACGAACCTCAAGCGCCTCACGAACTACGGCTTCTCCATCGAGATGCCCCCGATTGAGGGGATATTCAGGCTCATCCACGAGAACGGCGTTCCTCTGGAGGAGATGTTCCGAGTCTTCAACATGGGTGTGGGCCTCGTCGCGATTGTTCCTCCGGAGGAAAAGGAGGATGCCCTGGAAATCCTCAACAAGCATTACGAGAGCTTTGAGCTTGGGGTTGTTACGGAGGAACCATCGATTATGGTCGAGAACTACGGGATAAAGCTTTAATCTCCCCGACCTTTTGTTTTTCAGGTGCTGGTATGGAGCTTACCGTGAGGAGAAAAGCCTTCATCGAGGAGCTTCCGGGTATCGTGGAAGAGGCCGTTACAACCTACGGAATCCGGCTGAGGAGGATAGAAATAGATGAGGACGAGAAGGGCTGCTACACGGTGCTAATCACATACGACTCGGAGTTTCGCCCGTGAGCCTCTCGTAGAGCCTCTCGTAGGCTGAAATCAGGTCGCCCCTGTCAAAGCGGAAGACGTCCTTGTCGAGGCTCTCCCTCGTTTCGGCGTCCCAGAAGCGGCATGTGTCGGGGCTAATCTCGTCCCCGAGGACTATCTCGCCCCTCTTGTTCTTTCCGAACTCGAGCTTGAAGTCAACAAGAATTATCCCGCGCTCGGCGAAGTACTTCCTGAGAACCTCGTTGACCCTGAGGGCAATCCTCTCCATCTCCCGAACCTCGTCCTCACCTATGCCCAGAACCTTGGCGTGGTAGCGGTTAATCATCGGGTCGCCGAGGCCGTCGTCCTTGTAGTAGAGCTCAACTATCGGCTCCGGAAGTTCGGTTCCTTCCTCGAGTGGGAGGCGCTTCTTCAAACTTCCTGCAACGACGTTCCTGACGACAACCTCGAGGGGATACATCCTGAGCCTCTCAACGATGAGCCTGTTGTCGCCGGCAACGCCTATGAAGTGGGTCTTGATTCCGTTCTCCTCAAGAACCTTGAAGAGAACCGCGCTAATCTGGGCGTTGAGCCAGCCCTTACCCTTGAACCGGGCCTTCTTCTTGCCGTCGAAGGCGGTGGCATCATCCTTGAACTCCATTATCGCCTTCCCATCGTCGAGCGGGATTATCTTCTTGGCCTTACCCTCGTAAGCCTCCATTGGAATCACCATTTTTGTGTAAAACTTGCTCGTTTTTAAGGGTTGTTTTGCCTTATTATTGTTAAAAACTGGGCAAAGTTTTTAAGCACGAGAATTTAAACCAGGCCGGAGTGTTTGAAGGCTATTGACATTCCAATGGCAATCGGTGGTGGCGATGCGGGAAAAGTGCGGAATCTTTGCAACACTCTCAGAGAACTCCGCAAAGAAGGCCTACTACGCCCTGCTCGCCCTCCAGCACCGCGGACAGGAGAGTGCGGGGATAAGCGTCTGGCGGGGCAGGATAAGAACGGTTTCAGGCCTCGGTCTCGTTACAGAGATTTTCAGGGGAAAGGAGCTCGCAAAGCTGAAGTCAAACCTCGCCATAGCCCACGTCCGCTACTCCACATCGGGCTCGCTCAACGAGACCCAGCCCCTTGAGACGGAGTGCTGTGGAATGAGAATCGCGGTGGCGCACAACGGGACGCTCACCAACTTCAGACCCCTCCGGGAGAGGTATGAAAGGCTCGGCGTCATGTTCCGTCACTCGGTTGATTCCGAACTGCTCGGGATTTCCTTCCTCTGGCACCTTCGCGAGACTGGGGACGAGTTTGAGGCCATGAAAGCTGTCTTTAGCGAAGTTAAAGGCGCTTACTCCGTTGCCTTCCTATTCGAGGGCAAAATCCTCGTGGCGAGGGACCCCGTTGGTTTCAGGCCCCTGAGCTACGGAACAGGGGACGGCCACTACTTCGCGAGCGAGGATTCTGCATTGAGGCTCTTCGCGGAGGAGACGAGGGACGTGAAGCCGGGGGAGGTCTTCCTTCTCTCAGAAAACGGCGTCGAGAGCAGGGTTCTCGCGGGGGAAAGCCACCATCACTGCGTTTTTGAGTACATCTACTTCGCAAGGCCGGACAGCGTTCTTGACGGGACGAGCGTCTACGGTGCGAGGGTCAGGATGGGCCGGGAGCTGGCTCGCGAGAGTCCTGCTGAGGGAGACGTCGTCATAGCGGTTCCCGACTCTGGAAGGGCCTCCGCCTTAGGTTTCTCGCAGGAGAGCGGAATTCCCTACGCCGAAGGCCTGATAAAGAACCGCTACATCGGGAGGACCTTCATAACGCCGGGCCAGTTCAACCGCGAGCTGAAGGTCAAGCTCAAGCTCTCGCCTGTTAGGGAAGTCGTAGCTGGAAAGAGTGTCGTTCTGGTCGACGATTCCATAGTCAGGGGCACGACGATGAAGAGAATCGTCGCGATGCTGAGGAAGGCCGGCGCGAGGGAGGTACACGTCAGAATAGCCTCGCCGCCGATAAGGTATCCCTGCTACATGGGCATCGACATTCCCACGAGGCACGAGCTCATAGCGGCCTTCGGGGGAGTTGAAAAGGTGAGGGAAGCGATAGGGACGGACAGCTTAGCTTATCTCAGTGTTGAGGGCCTGAAGAGGGCCGTCGGCAGGGAAGACCTCTGCACGGCCTGTCTAACTGGCGAGTATCCAGAGTGGGCGTTCAGGTTTTAGAGTACATCTCCTTTAGGGCCTCCACTACCTTGTCGCTAAAATAGACTCCCTTGCGCCTCAACTCTTTGAGCAGGGAGTCAAGGTCTTCATCTATGAGTCCCTTTTTCTTAGCGATGAAGAGAACTGCAAGGCTTCCTGTAACTTTGATACCGAGAGACTTGGCGATTATCCTTGGAATCTTCTCATCGAGGAGAAGAAGAGACGCACCCAGTTCTTTGGCGAGGACTATCGCCTCCGCCTCGCCCCTCTCGATTTCTCTCTCAAGAATCTCCACGCCAAGGCGGTCTTTCACGTCAACGACACGAATCCAACCCGCGTTCCTGACTTCATCGGACCCTGGCTTTCCTCTGCCTTTTTCAACGACTTCAACCCAAACGGCCCTGGGAATCAGAACCTCGCCAAATAGGTCACGGAGAACGTAGAGTTTCCCTATCTTCGATAGGGCTATTAAGGGGCCAGAATCCGAGACCACAGTCATAGCAACCCCTCAAGGGTCTCAACGTCCTCCCTGAGGTCGTCATCATCGTAATTCAAGGGGATGCCCTTCGAAGCGAGCAACTCCATCATCTCCCACCGGCTTAAGCCGGCTATCTCTGCTGCCTTCCCGAGGCTGACAACTCCTTCGCGGTAAAGTTCAATGGCTAAATACAGCCTAACCGCCCTCTCAAGCTCCCCCTCGTCGAGGCGAAGGATTCTCATGAGGTCAGATGGAACCTTGACAAGGACTTCCCCCATATCTCTCCCCGAAAAAAGATTAACCAAAAGTCCATAAAAATGTTAATGATTGGGTTCACGTTGGAGTTCTGGGTTTTAATGTGTTTGTAGAAGAAAACCTGAGGAGAACAACGTCCCCCTGCTCAAATTTCAAAGAGCTCCTCAGCGTCTTCTCCCTCCTGAAGGAGCTTTAGATAACCGAGTTCCTTGAGTTCGTCCTTCGTTTCTATTCCCTCAATCCTTATCCTCAGCTTGGCACCGGGAGGCAGGTTCAGCTTTTCGAGGGGCACGATAACGTCGCCCCTGTAAACCGCAACTATCACCTTGGACATGATTGAAAATTGGGAGAGGAACTTTTAAGGGTTAGGCTTAACCTTCCCAACCCGGCACGCCGAGAACTTGAACGCCGGGGTTCCGGCCTTGTTGAGCGCGGGACTGGTGAGCCTGTTCGCCTTGAAGTGGAAGGGAACCACGACGAGGCCCTCCTGGACCTTCCCGACCTTTGCGCGCATCCTTATTCTCCCGCGCCGCGTTTCAATCTCCACCCAGTCGCCGTCGCGGATTCCGAGCCTTTCTGCGTCGCGCTCATTGATTAAAGCCCTCGGCTCCCCCATGAGCTTCACGAGTGAGGGACTCCTCCGCGTCATCTCGCCGGTGTTGTAGTGGCTTATCAGCCTGACGGTCGTTAGAACCATCGGGAACTCCCCGTTCGGTTCCTCCCAGGGTGAAATCCTCTCGACGGCCATGAAGCGGGCCTTTCCGTCGGGCGTCGCGAACTCCCAGGTGTGAAGCCTCTTCCTGGGCAGAAAGATTCCATCGCCGTTCTTGAGTTCCTCAACGTCCCTCTCCTCAAGCTCCGGGAAGAGACGGAAGTACTCTGCCGTTATTTCCTCAACCCTGGCGTAGTCGAAGCCCGGAAGCCCGAGCGCCCGGCCGAGCATCGCCAGAATCTCCCAGTCGGGCTTTGAGTCGGCGTAGGGCTCGCAGACCTTGTGGCTCCACTGGATTCTCCGCTCGCTGTTCATGTAACTGCCGGCCTTCTCACAGAAAGCCGATGCCGGGAGGATGTAGTGGGCGTAGCGCGCCGTTCTCGTCATGAAGATGTCCTGGACGACGAGGAGATCGAGCTTTCTCAACGCCCGTCTCACGCGCGTAAAGTCGGCCTCGCTCACAGCCGGATTCTCGCCGACGATGTAGAGGGCTTTTAGGTCACCCCTTTCGATGGCCTCCCACAGCTCGGTTAAATAAAGCCCGCGCTCCGTCGGCAGGTCGTCAACGCCCCAGAGTGAGGCGACGCGCTTTCTGAAGCGTTCGTCGGTGAGCGGAACGTAGCCCGGCAGGAACTCGCTCAGCGCGCCCATGTAAGCGGCTCCCTGAACGTTGTTCTGCCCGCGCATAGGGTAGAGGCCGCCCTTTTCCCCGATGTAGCCGAGGAGCAGTGCGAGGTTTATCACCACCAGAACGTTTTCAACGCCAGAGACGTGCTGGGTTAGGCCCATCCCCCACATTATCGCACCGCTTCCGGCCAGGGCAAAGGCTCTCGCAACTTCCCTTATCGTCTCCGCTGGAATTCCGGTTACGCTCTCCGCGTACTCGGGTGTGTACTTCATAACTGCCATCCTAACCTCGGAGAAGCCCCTCGTCCGGCCCTTTACGAAGTCCTCGTCGTAGAGCTCCTCCCCGATTATAACATGGGCAATCGCGTTGGCCAGGACTATGTCCGTCCCGGGTTTTATTATGAGTTTGTAGTCCGCAAAGGCCATCGTCCGCGTTTCCCTGACGTCCACGACGATTATTTTAGCCCCCCTTCTTTTGGCCTTCAGGATGTAGTCCATGACGACTGGATGCGTCTCGGCCGGATTGTAGCCCCATATCAGGACGGCGTTGAAGCGCTCGATGTCCTCGTAGGGGTTCGTCTGCGCCCCGGTTCCAACGGTCAGCTTGAGCGCGTGAACGCTCGCCTCGTGGCACAGCCTCGCGCAGTTGTCTATGTTGTTCGTGCCGAACAGGCGGGCAATCTTCTGGAGGAGGTAGTTCTCCTCGTTGCTCACCTTTGAGGACGAGAGGAACGCCACCGCGTCGGAGCCGTAAAGTTCCCTTATCTCGAGCAGTCTGTTGGCTATCTCCTCTATAGCGACCCCCCAGCTGATTGGGACCATCGCCGAACCGACCCTCTTGAGGGGCCTCTTCAGCCTTCCCGGAGAGCGGACGAACTCGAGCGAATATAGGCCCTTGGGGCAGAGCTTTCCCCTGTTCGGCTCGCCGGGATAGGGCTTGACCCTCATGCTCTTCTCATCAACGAGGAGCCTGCACCCAAAGCCGCAGAAGGGGCACACGACCGTCTTCACACTACCACCTTTGGGCAAAAAGATTGCAAAAATATAAACTTTTTTAAAGACAATCGACGAAAATTTGTCAAAGGTCAAAGGGCCTTCCGGAGGAAGTACTCGTGAACCCTCGTGTCGTCCGTCAGCTCGGGGTGGAACTCGAGGCCGATTAGGTTGTCCTGCTCGACGCCAACAACCCTGTCCCCGAGCCACGCTATTGGCTTCACCTTGTCGCTGAGGAGCTCCACTATCCTCGGGGCGCGTATGAAGACACCGGGAAACGGTTCGTCGCTGAAGGCAAGCTTTACAGGCGCCTCAAAGCTGTCCACCTGCCTGCCGTAGGCGTTTCTGTTCACCTTGACGTCAAGCAACTCGAGGAACCTCTGCTCCGGCGTTGCCCCGATGACGTCTTTGGAGAGCATTATGAGACCGGCGCACGTTCCCATAATTGGCAGACCTTCCTCGCCGAGCTTTTTGACCGGCTCGAAGAGGCCAGTCTTGACCATGAGCTTTGAGATGGTGGTGCTCTCGCCGCCCGGGATTATTATAGCAGAGATTCCCTCGAGCTGTTCCGGCTTTCTGAGCCATATGACCTCACCGGTAACGCCGAGGTTCTCAAGAGCTTTTTTGCTCGCCTCGATGTGCTCGCTGACATCTCCTTGTAGGCCTATAACCCCTACCTTGACCACGGTTATCCCTCCAAAAGGTGAAAAAGGAGAAGAGTCAGACGCCCCTCTCCTCAAGGCGAACCTCCAGCTCCTCGATGTCTTGGCCCTTCATCGGCTCGCCGATTTCCTTGCTTATCTCGACGAGAACGTCCGGCTCGTCCCAGTGGTTGACGGCCTCGACTATGGCCCTCGCCATCTTCTCCGGGTTGGAGCTCTTGAAGATTCCCGAGCCCACGAAGACGCCGTCCATGCCCATCTGCATCATCAGTGCGGCATCGGCAGGAGTCGCGACTCCACCGGCCGCGAAGTTGACGACGGGAAGGCGGCCGAGCTTCTTTATCTCAAGGAGGATCTTGTAGAGGCCCTCGACGATTTCGCGGTAGGTGTAGTGGCCGTAAACCGGCTCGTTCTCGAGAACGTGCCTCGGAAGCCCGCTGATTTCCCTGACCTCGAAGGCCAGCCTGAGGTAGGGCTCGGCGAACTTCTCGGCAACGCCGTAAACCTGCTCGTCGGTCATGCGCTGGAGCAGGGCAATGTTGTCCTTGAGCAGGCGGACGTGTCTAACCGCCTCAACGATGTTGCCGGTTCCCGCCTCGCCCTTCGTCCTCATCATCGCGGCGCCTTCCCATATCCTCCTCACTGCCTCGCCGAGGTTTCTGTTGCCGCAGACGAATGGAACCTTGAACTCGCGCTTGTCGATGTGGAAGTACGGGTCCGATGGAGTAAGAACCTCGCTCTCGTCAATCATGTCGACGCCTAAAGCCTCAAGAATCCTCGCCTCGGCCACGTGGCCAATTCTGACCTTCGCCATGACCGGAATCGTAACCGCGTCCATTATCTCCTGAATCTTCTCAATCGGTGCCATCCTCGCGACTCCGCCGGCCTTCCTGATGTCCGCTGGAACGCGGTGAAGGGCCATCACCGAAACGGCTCCGGCTTCCTCCGCAATCCTCGCCTGCTCGGCGTTGGTGACGTCCATTATAACGCCGCCCTTGACCATCTTGGCGAAGCCCCTCTTCAGCCTCTCCGTTCCCTTTGCCTCAATAATATCGAGCTTTCCCATACAGACCACCCCTTTCGGCTTTCCTTCAGATCTGGATTTGAAGAAGGGAATATAAGCCTTGCCACCGGTATAGAACGGTTTGGACGAAAAATGTTTAGAAAAATGCATCGAAAGCCGAAGGGGTTCACCCGATGGCGAATGCGGTAAGGCTAAAAGAAGTCCATGAGCCAGTCTTCGAGGGTTACCGGTTCGATCGAAACGGGTCTCTGGCCGTTTCTAATCCTCTCCACCAGCTCGTCCAAATCGTTGACAACGACCGACCCATCGGGAAAGACCGCCTTGAAGCCCCGGATCTCCCGAAGTTCCTTTCCGTGGAGGTTTCTGAGAACCTTTCCGTTGTAGAGCACGACGAGGCTGTCTATTTCCTCGATGTTCGTGAAAACGTGGGAGACAATGACTATGTTGCGCTCTCTCTTGAGCTCCATGAAAACCTCCATCATCCTCTTCTTGGCCACTATGTCCACGTTGCTGAAGGGCTCGTCGAGAAAGACGACCTTTGGCGAGCCAACGAAGGCACTCGCGACCAGGAACCTCCGTTTGTATCCCTGGGAAAGCTCGGAGAACCTCTTTGACTCAACGCCACGGAGCTCGAACATCTCCATCACTTCCCTTGAGTTGTCCTCGCCCCGCCACTCACCTACGGCACTGAGGTACTCACCGACTCTCACCGAGGGGGACAGGTTGGTCTTCTCAAAGGAGAAAGCGATCTCATCCGGGCCCAAATCCCGGTAGTCCCTGCCCATTACCCTTATCTCCCCCGCGTCAGGATGAGTTATGCCGCTCAGTATCTTTATGAAGGTGGTCTTTCCGCTTCCGTTGGGCCCAAGGATGAAGGAGAGCCCCCTGCCCAGCTTGAAGCTGACCCCATCGAGGGCCTTCGTGTCCCCGTAGGACTTACTCAAACCCGAGCACTCTAAAAGCATAGCCGAACACACCCCCCGCGAGGACGACTCCGAGAAGAATGCCCCAGGGCTTGTCCACTTTCGGATGGAGCTCAACCTCGACGTCGTCGCTCGTGTTGAAGACGCCGACTAACCTAACCGCACGAAGCGACGTTCTGAAGTGGCTTCCCTGCTTACCCTCCGCCGTCAGGACCGTAACGTTTGCGCCGATAACCGAGTACTCACCCGCGAGCGGCAGCGTTGTATCGACGTACTGAACCGTGTACGAGCCCGGACTGTAGCCGGTCTGGTAGAACACAACGTTCACTTTCTCGTGGGTCATGGACTGGAAGAGCAGCAGGAGGAAGATGGCAAAGAGCATCGATGAAGCTAATAGGGTTTTGAACAGCCTCAATAGTACTCACCCCGTTCAAATCTGTGAAGCGCGAGGAAAGCTGAGACAAACAGAAGGCCCAGCCCCGCGATCGACCACGTGTTGAGCAGCTTTACATCAACCCAGAGGGCGTTGAGGAGCCGGTAGTAGGGAAAGAGCAGATCCCCTGCCCCGGTGAAGGAAGCGAGGGAAACGAGAAAGGAAACAACGAGTGGATAAGCCGGTTCGCGGGTGTAAAATCCCGTGAGGGCGGTGAGCGCCACACCCCACAGACCCGAGAGGAAGAGCACGACTGAGAGCCAGAGAAGCTTCCCAATGTCAAAAGAGAGTCCAACCTTCAAGGGGAAGACCGAGTACGCAAAGAGGGCCAGAACCATCGAGACGTAGGCGGTGTACACGATTATGGGGGCGGTCCTGTAGAGCAGGACCCGTTTCTTGTTCCTCACCAGCCCTATCTCAAAGGCAACCGTGCCGTCGGAGAGCGGCCGGATGAGAACCAGAGAGGAAACAAGGGTAATCCCGATGAAAACACCCAGGAGGAGAACCCGCAGGCCCTTCGTGAAGACGTCCTTCTGAACCTCCGAAACCTGATAGAAGAAATCATCCAGTCCCTCCAGGGTTCGGTGGAGGGAAGCGTTCAGCTGATCTGGCGGCGTTAGGAAGGAGCGCTGGGTAACGCCAACCGAGATGGGCTCGTTCATGACGTACCACGCCGAGCCCGCAATGAGGAGGGGAAGGAGGAGCATAACGGCGAGCAGGGACCTTTTAGAGGAAACCTCGACCCCTATCGGCTTCAACGCCCACCCCTCCTCAGCAGGACGGCACCAACGGCGGCGACGATTATCGCCCCAATTCCGACGGGTTTGAGGAGATCCCTCTTATCTGAGGCACTCTGATCCTTCAGCTCATCCGGACTCGATGGGATGTAATCAACCGAGAGAAGAACGGGCCCGGAGAAGACCCCGAAGGGATCGCGGGGATAGAGGGCCATTATGCTGAGCGGTTTGTGGCCTGAAAAACTTCCGATAAGGTAAGGCGTACGCTGAACGAAGCAGTTGGATCCCTCTGTCACGTTCAGCTTCCTCTGGAGTTCCAGGGGCAGATCGTTGCAGATGGTGTAGTTGAAGTACCTCCTGCTCCTTACCTCAACGCTGTTCACTTCAATCGGCTTCGTATAGACTTTGACGTATTTTTCAACGAGCTTTACCGTTCTGTTGGAGGGAGGCTGGAATGGCCCGGCTACAGTCTCCCGCTTCAACATCTCACCCAAATGGAAGAAGGTCTTGCTCTCGGGGGAGACGATGTACAGCGGAAAGAAAGCCCCCTGCCCATTGAGGACGAAGGTGTTGGTTCTGGATTTGACCCTGAAGGTCATGTTTATCCATCTGCCTGTCAGGTTGAGGCGGGGAAACTCGTCGATTATAAGCCCCCTTATCCCTACCAAGGAGATGTCGCCGAGATCCTTGGCGGTGACGTTCATGACGAGCAAAGTGTACGAATACTGAACTGCGGCGGTTTCGTTAATGAACATAGACACAGAGTACGAGTTCTCTCCAGTTTGATTTATCGAATTCACATCCACTAAAAAGGCCCCCGCTGAGACGAAGCTGGCAGTTAGCAACACCAGAACGACCGCGATGGGAAGGAAAACCACTCCACGACCCTTAACGATTCTCTCTGCCATCCCCACCGACCCCCCGATTACTCTACACGTGAAAATTATAAAAGTTGCGGTCGGTTAGAAAAACAAACCCAGCTGAAGAAAAAATTCAAATCTTCCTAATAACTTCAAGGCTCACGTCAAAGTTCTTAACCGAGTGGGTGAGGTAGCCGAGGCTTATGACGTCTATGTCGAGCTTTGCGTACTCCTCAATGTTCTCTGGTGTTATCCCGCCGGAGACCTCGATCTTCACCCTATCTCGCAGGCCCTCGCGCTTTAAAGCCTCAACCGTCCCCGCTATCTCTTTCGGACTCATGTTGTCGAGCATTATCACGTCTGCCCCGGCTTTTGCCGCCCTGAGGGCGTCCTCAAGGCTCTCCACCTCGACCTCGACGACCTTGTAAACGCTGAAGGCTTTAGCGCGCCTTATTGCTTCTTCCAGCGGAACCAAAGCCAGGTGGTTGTCCTTGATGAGTATCGCGTCGCTCAGCGAGAAGCGGTGTGGTTCTCCACCGCCGAGGAGGATGGCCTTTTTGTCTATCGGCTTTAGAAGGCTCTTCCTCGTGCCAGCTACACGGACCTTCGGGTTTACCGCTTTGACTCTCTCGACGAGGTTTCTAACCTCGGTCGCGATACCACTCATCCTGCCCATGACGTTAAGAGCGGTCCTCTCGACGAGCAGAATGGCCCTCGCATCCCCCTCAAGCTCGAGGATTACGTCTCCCCTTTCCACTTTCTCGCCGTCGCGTTTTCTGACCAAAACATTGACGCCAAAGTGCTCGAAGAGGGCCTTTGCCTCCTCAACCCCCGCTATAACTCCGTCCCCCTTGGCTATGATTACCGCCTTAGCTTTAGTTCCCTCAGGAATCACCGCCTCGCTCGTCACGTCGCCGAAGGGGGAATCTTCCTCAAGGAACCTCAGCAAGTAGTCAAGCTTTACCATCGAGCAACCCCCCCACTTTTGCCATCTTCCCATTCATCCACAACCTCCGGGGAATACCTTTTAATCATTGAGGGGGCTAATTAATAGGGGGATTCCAATGATCAAGAAAGCGGTTATACCGATAGGGGGTGAAGCGACGAGGCTCAGGCCCCTCACCATTGAGACCTCCAAGGGGCTCGTAAGGCTCTTAAACAAGCCAATTCTCGAACACTCCATACTGAACCTCGCGAGGGACGGCGTTGAAGAGGTTTACCTCGGTGTCAAGGGCTACGTCAACTACACGACCCTCTTCGATTACTTCCGCGAGGGCTACTGGCTGAAGAAGAAGTACGGGCTCGATAAGGAGGTTAGAATAAGGTACATGCCCCGCTACGAGAGCACCACGAACGGAGACGCCGTATGGTACACCATGCGCTACTACGGTATTAAGGAGCCCGTGGTCGTCATTCAGGGCGACAACATCTACCAGCTCAACATAGCCGAGATGTACGAGTGGCACAGGAAGAAAGGAGCCTTCATGACGATAGCGCTCCAGCCGGTGGACGACGTGACGGGCTTTGGAGTGGCGAAGATAGACGACGATTACAGGATAGAGTACTTCGTCGAGAAGCCGAGGCCGGAGGAGGCCCCGAGCAACCTCGCCAACACGGGCATATACATACTCTCAGAGGACTTCTGGAGCTTTCTCGAAGATGAGTGGGCGGCGGAGATGCGCGAGCGAAGAAGGCTGGACTTCGGAGGCGACATAATCCCCGCGCTCATAGAGCACGGCTACGACGTCTACGGCTACCCCATGAGGGGATACTGGTTCGACATAGGAACGCCCGAGAGGTACCTGAAGGCCGCGATGTACCTGCTCCACCACTTCTCCCCAGAGGACATGGAGGCCGTTGAAATAACGCGGGACGTGTACATGCAGGGCAAGTCGGAGATGTCCGAGAGTTTGAGGCGCAGGATAAGGGACATGATAAAGCGCGGTGAAATACTCGTTGAGGGCAAGGTCCTGCTCGGCAGGCACATCTCGATAGGAAAGGGAACGGCCCTGGAGGACGCCATAATCGACAACTACTCCATGGTCGGAGAGAGCTGCGAGATCCTCCACTCGGTCGTCATGGACAGGGTAAAGCTCGGGAACAACGTGCGGATAATGAACTCGATAATAGGGCGGCACGTGGAGATAGGTGACAACGTGAGGATAGTGAACTCGGTCATAGGAGACAACGCGATAATAAGCGACAACGTGAGGATGTACAACGTCAAGATATGGCCCCACGAGTTCGTCGAGAAGGGCGCGACGCTTGAGCACTACACCGTGAGGCACACGGCTCCAAAAAGATGAGATCAGGAGGAAGCCTCCTCCCCCGAGGCCTTGGCCGCGAGCGCTATCGCCACGAAGTTTGCCCCGCTCATTATCAGGTCCACCGAGACGTAGAGACCAATCGCCCACAGGCTGGACCAGGGCCACTGGAGCACTATGAGGAGACCCAGCAGAACCGTTAGGAGGCCTGAGAGAACCATCGCGAGCCACTGGTTCACGTCCTTGTTCTGGAAGGCAACGCCTATCCTGATCGCTCCAATGACGATGAGCGAGATCCCGAGGAGCAGAGTCAGCGTAGCGCTCGCGAGAACCGGGTTCTCAAGGGTAAAGAGACCCGCCAGAATGTACACCAGACCCATGAGCGTGTGAAGACCCGCGCTCTTCCAGTCCTTGGCCTTCATCAGTCCGTGGAGCACCTGGAGTACACCACCCACGAGCATAAAGGCTCCGAACACCGCCACGCTGCCCAGCGTCATCAGCGGGAGCATCATGAGCCCGGCGAAGCCTAAGGTCATGAACACAACGCCAAGCAGGAGCATCCACACCCAGTTCTTCTCCATCATCCCGTACTGAGCCATTCTACCACCTCCGAGGTTTTGTCAGTTTTAGTTACATTTTGTATTTAAAAGATTTTCGAAGAAGGTCCGAACTAACAGAGCTCAAAACCCAACCGGAAGAAGAGAAGAAGAGAGAAAGAAAACCCGGGTCAGCTCATCTCAAGCATTTTCTCGATGGCCTTCTTAGCTTTCTCGGCTATCTCAGCTGGAACCTCCACCCGGTATTTCATATCCCTGAGAGACTCGTATATGCTTCTGAGCGTTATCGCCTTCATTCCAACGCAGACCGCGTCCTCCCTCGCTGGATAGAACTTTATGTCTGGATACAGCTTGCTCAGCCGGTAGACCATCTCCCTCTCGGTGAAGACGACCCACTCGCTCCACTCTTTAGCCCTCCGTATCATTCCGCCGGTGGAGACTATTATGTCGGCCCTCTCCTGCACTTCTGGCTCGCATTCGGGGTGAACCATGAGCTTTGCCTTCGGATGAAGCTTCCTTGCGCGTTCGACGTCTTCAACTGTGAACTTCCTGTGGACGTAGCAGTGGCCGTTGGGCGGGACTGGGATTACCTTCTTGCCCGTCATTCTCGCGACGTAACTCGCCAGGTTCTTGTCGGGACCGAAGATTACAACGTCGGAATCGAGCTTTTCGATGATTTTGACGGCGTTGGCCGAGGTAACGGTTACGTCGGCGTGGGCCTTGGCCTCGGCCGAGCTGTTCACGTAGAGAACGACCGGCGCGTTGGGATACTGCCTCTTAGCTTCAAGTATGTGCTCAACTTTAAGCATGTTGGCCATCGCGCAGGTTGCCCTTCTCTCGGGCAGGAGGACAGTCTTTTCAGGGTTGAGGATTTTAGCGGTCTCGGCCATGAAATCGACGCCCGCGAAGACTATGACGTCGGCATCAACGTTTATGGCCTTCCTCGCGAGTTCGAGGCTGTCCCCAAGGAAATCGGCTATATCCTGAACTTCGGGGAGCTGGTAGTTGTGGGCCATGATTATCGCGTTGCGCTCCTCCTTGAGCTTCTCAATCTCGGCAATCAGCCTCTCCTTGTCCATTTCACACCCCTCAGCGGGGGTAGAAGAGGGGAATTAAAAGGGTTTTTGGACACCTTTGGTTATGGGGGACTCAGGACATCCCTGAGATGTTCTTCTGTGGTCTCCCTCAGGAGCAGTGGGGTGACTCCAACGCTTTCCGCGTGTCTTGCCATCTTAACGTCGTCGGTTATCAGAAGGCCACCCATTAGCTTTGCCAGTGCAATGAAGTATGTATCAAATCCAGAAGCTCCAGTAAGGGACGCAACATCAAGGGCTTCCTCAAAAATCTCGTCTTCTCCAATTATTGAGTAAGAAATCGAAAGGGATTCAACAACTTGAGGAATGACGTCTCTGTGGCCGTTTCTCCTGAGCACGCGGGCAATTTCCACAAGCCCGGCTCTTGGAAGAGAGACCTCGTGATTATCGCACAATTTAACAACGAGTCTTGCCTTTCTGTGTGTTTCCAGTTCTCTTTGATAAATATCCTCAGGCAGACCTTTCCGAGGGAGTAACAGGGCCTTTGCCAAGACACTGGTGTCAAGAATCACCCTCATCTCTATCCCTCACAGAATCAAGGGTTTCATCAACGTTCTCCCTCGCCTCAAGCTCCAGCTCCTCAATAAGCTCAGAGAACTTTTTCTCTTCGATGTAAATCACTATTCGCTTCGATGGAAGTGAGAGGGGTTTTAGGGGCTTTATAACACCGTTCTCATAAACGGCCTCAATCACCTTGGGCATTTTCTCACCATCGAAACTTCGACTTGAGAATTTAAAAGGTGAATGGTCAGAGCCTGCACTTCCCATCGAAGAAGCTCGGTCTCTCGAAGGTCTTTCTCATGACCGGAAAGTCCTCGCGGTAGTGGCTTCCCCTGCTCTCTTCCCTCGCTAAAGCGCACTCGAGAACGCCCCTTGCAAGCAGTTTCAGCCTCGGGTCGGCCTCGACTTCCTCAAGCTTCCTGAGGCCCTCCCTGAGGGCTTTCGCGCTCCTGACGATTCCGGCGTGATTCCAGAGCAGTTCCCTCAGCGCGTCCACGTCCCCGGGCTCGTGGCCGTGGTAGGCCGGTTCCTTAACCTCTCTGCACCTCGGTCTTTCCCTTGCTATCGTCCTTGCAACTTCAAGGCCTGCAACGAGGCACTCAAGGAGGGAGTTGCTCGCTAACCTGTTCGCCCCGTGGAAGCCGTTGCAGGAAGCTTCGCCTATCGCGTAGAGGTTCTTTACGGGCGTTCTGTACCAGAGGTCAACCGAAATTCCGCCAATCGTGTAGTGGGCTATCGGCGAGACCGGGATTAGATCCTTCGATGGGTCTATCCCGTCCTTCCGCAGGAAGGCGTATATCTGAGGGAAGCGTTTCTTGAAGTTCACTATTCCGGTCGCGTCGAGGAAAACTCTCTTTCCATTCTGCATCTGGCGGTAGATTGCCCTCGCCACGATGTCCCTCGTTGCCAATTCGTTCACGAAGCGCTCTCCCTCGTCCGTTACGAGCTTTGCTCCCGCACCTCTAACGGCCTCGCTTATCAGGAAGACGCCGTTCTTTCCGATGTAACCTGTCGGATGAAACTGGACGAACTCCAAATCGCGAGCGGAAACGCCTTTCATTATCGCGTCGCCGATGAGAAGGCCAGTGTTCTCTGGAGAGCCGGCAGTGAACCTGAAGAGTCCCGAGAATCCTCCGGACGCGATAACCGTCGCATCGAAGCGGAGGAACTCGCCATTAACAAAGACGCCGTAGGCCTTCCCCCTCTTTATCGCGAGCTCCTCAACTTTTCCTCTGACGAAGTGAACGCCAAGCTCCCTGGCGCGGAGGTGGAGGAGCTTCGTGACGTGCTTGCCGGTCTCGTTTTTAATCGTGAAGACCCTGTGGAACGAGTGACCACCTTCAGTCTCGCTCGCCTCGAACTTCAGGCCGAGGGAGAGCAGGAAGTCGTAGGCCTCGCTCCCCTTCGAGATCACGTTCCAAACGACCTCGCGGTCGTTGAGATACTTTCCCGCTTTGATTGTGTCGAGAACGTGAGCCCCAATCGAGTCGCCTTCGAGAACCGGAAAGGCTATCCCGGCCTGAGCGAGGTAGGAGTTGCTTCGCTTTATTCCGGGGCCGATGAGCGTAACTTCAAAACCCCTCTTGGCGAGCGCTATGGCCGAGGTTAAGCCAGCTATTCCATCGCCGACGATTCCAATTTTCATCCCACCACCCGGGGGAAGAAGAGAGGGAGAACTTAAACGGTTTTCCATTTAGCGGGCGGGGAGTTTAGATGGTGAAATCGAACCACGGGCCTGAGCAGACGAATACATTCGAACCCGAACCTTTACTTTTAGCAAGTTTACAAACGTAAAGCTTTAAAACAGATGTATACATCCGCGCACGGTGATAGCATGAGGAAGCTCCTGATAGCACTCTCCTACGCTGCCCCAATCCTGCTGGTGATGGGGCTCCTCGCTCTGGCGGCCTGACGATAGCTTTGCAAGTTTCAGGCAAATATTCAATTTTTCCCCGGAATTTCTTGTGATTTTGACATTTTTCCAATCAATGTCGCGAAAACCTAATATAACTCCATCCCATCTCAATAGCGGTGGTTTCCATGGTAGGAAGGATCCAGGAAAGAGTAAGGGGGGAGGGCCAAACCCTCCGCTGAGTTGGCGTTTGGTTTCGAGGAGATACTGGAGGAAATCCTGAAGGAAGGTCTCTTCTGGGCCGCCTGGGGACGGCCCTCGGAGGTCATGCCGTTTCTGAGGGGAAAGCTTTTGGGCAATGGGTTCAGTGAAAGCTCCAAGAGACAGCTCGAGTGGCTTCTCGACGAACTTGAGAGGTTCTACGAGCGCGTCGCCTGCTGTGGCAGGGTCGAAGAAAAGCACGTCAGGGCAATCAAGTCCTTCCACCGGGACATCGTCTCGGTGATAGAGACGGACGGGGCTTAGCTTTTTAACCCCTCCCCTCTACCCTCTCAGGGATGATGAGGGAAGTTTCGTCCGAGCGGTGAGGGAACTCGCATGGGCTGACCACCCTCAACCTTTTAAACGGCTCTTCTCTTCGCCCTTCGGGAAGAAAAATGAGCGAAAACGAGAAGCTCTCAAAGTTCATCGCCAAGCTAAAGGTTCTCATCGAGATGGAGAGAAAAGCTGAGATAGAGGCCATGAGAGCAGAGATGAAACGCCTTTCCGGCCGCGAGAGGGAGAAGGTCGGAAGGGCCGTTCTCGGCCTCAACGGAAAGGTAATCGGCGAGGAGCTCGGCTATTTCCTCGTCAAATACGGGCGCGAGCGGGAAATCAAGACGGAGATAAGCGTCGGCGATTTGGTCGTGATTAGCAAGAGAGACCCGTTGAAGAGCGATTTGGTTGGAACCGTCGTCGAGAAAGGGAAGCGGTTCATAACAGTGGCTTTGGAGACCGTCCCGGAGTGGGCGCTGAAGAACGTTAGGATAGACCTCTACGCCAACGACATAACCTTCAAGCGCTGGCTCGAGAACCTTGAAAACCTCCGGGAAAGCGGGAGGAAGGCTCTGGAGTTCTACCTCGGCCTGAGGAAGCATGAGGAAGGCGAAGAGGTTGAGTTCACGCCCTTTGATAAGAGTTTAAACGCGAGCCAGAGGAGGGCGATAGCGAAGGCCCTTGGAAGCCCGGACTTCTTCCTGATTCACGGGCCGTTCGGGACTGGAAAGACGAGGACACTCGTCGAGCTGATACGGCAGGAGGTGGCGAGGGGGCACAGGGTTCTGGCCACTGCAGAGAGCAACGTGGCCGTTGACAACCTCGTCGAGAGGCTGGTTGATTCCGGTCTGAAGGTCGTCCGCGTCGGACACCCGAGCAGGGTCTCCAAAAAGCTCCACGAGACGACTTTGGCCTACCTTATGACCCAGCACGAGCTCTACGGCGAGCTGAGGGAGCTTCGCGTAATCGGGGAGAACCTGAAGGAAAAGCGCGACACCTTCACCAAACCGGCTCCGAAGTACAGGCGCGGGCTGACCGACAGGCAGATTCTCCGCTTAGCTGAGAAGGGAATAGGAACGAGGGGCGTTTCAGCACGGTTAATCCGCGAGATGGCCCAGTGGCTCAAAATCAACGAGCAGGTGCAGAAGACCTTCGACGATGCGAGGAAGCTGGAAGAGAGAATAGCAAGGGAAATAATACGGGAAGCCGACGTCGTTCTGACGACGAACTCCTCGGCCGGGCTGGAAGTAGTTGACTACGGCTCATACGACGTCGCGGTGATAGACGAGGCGACGCAGGCGACTATACCGAGCGTGCTAATTCCAATCAACCGCGCGAGGCGCTTCGTTTTGGCAGGAGACCACAGGCAGCTGCCCCCGACGATACTCAGCGAGAAGGCGAAGGAGCTGAGCAAGACGCTCTTCGAGGGTCTAATCGAGCGCTATCCCGGGAAGAGCGAGATGCTTACAGTTCAGTACAGGATGAACGAACGCCTAATGGAGTTTCCCAGCAGGGAATTCTACGACGGCAGAATCGAGGCGGACGAGAGCGTCAGGGGAATAACGCTGGCCGATTTGGGGGTAAAATCGCCGGAAGAGGGAGATGCGTGGGCCAAAGTGCTTAAACCGGAGAACGTGCTCGTCTTCATAGACACGGCCGGAAGAGAAGACCGCTTCGAGAGACAGCGCTATGGAAGCGAGAGCCGTGAGAACCCGCTCGAGGCGAGGCTCGTGAAGGAAGCCGTTGAGGGTCTCTTAAGCCTCGGGGTTAAGCCCGAGTGGATTGGAGTTATAAGTCCCTACGACGACCAGCGCGATTTGATAAGCTCGCTTTTGCCTGAAGAAATAGAGGTCAAGACAGTGGACGGCTATCAGGGCAGGGAGAAGGAGGTTATAGTTCTTTCGTTCGTCCGCTCGAACAGGAAAGGTGAGCTGGGCTTTTTGAAGGATTTGAGGCGCTTAAACGTCTCGCTGACGAGGGCGAAGAGGAAGCTGATTCTGATAGGCGACTCCTCGACGCTGAGCTCGCATCCCACTTACAAGAGGCTGGTAGAGTTCGTGAGGGAGAGGGAAACCTACGTTCCTTTGAATTCCAACGGAGAGTAGTTGCTGGAAGGGCACGCGCCTTTGGTTGTTTTTCAACGTCTCCATTACAGGATAGGATAATCCCCCACAGTGCAGGAGAATGAAAACTGCGCTCAAAGTGGATCACGCTGTGATCAGAAACACGAGTAATGTCGTTCTCGAGTTAGGAAAGGAACTCGGTCTCCAACCGTCCATCGATGCCCGTTTGAGCTCCAAAATTTAGGCATCTTTCATCATAGTCTCGAAAGCTTTTTATAATATCTCAGCCCAAAATCAAAACGAGTGCCATCACATTGGAGGAAAGTTTAAGGGCATTACAAACATAACAGTTATCGGGTCACAGAATGGAGAGGGGATTGGCATGAGCCGGTATGATGTTGACAGGGTGAAGACTGGGATTCCCGGTCTTGACGATCTAATTGAAGGGGGATTCCCTAAGGGAACGACTGTTCTTGTAACCGGCCCCACCGGAACCGGAAAGACGACGTTTGCAGTCCAATTCGTTTACAAGGGGGCAGAACTCTACGATGAACCAGGGGTAATAGTCACGCTCGAGGAGAGGGCCCAGGATCTGAGGAGAGAGATGCTCAGTTTTGGGTGGGATCTGAGAAAGTACGAAGAGGAAGGGAAGATAGCCATCATAGACGGCGTGAGCTCCGCCGTTGGGCTCCCCTCTGAGGAGCGCTTCGCCCTCGAGGAGGGTCTCAACATAGAGGGGTTCCTCCGCTACATCTATAGGGTTGTTAAATCCATAAACGCCAAACGTCTAGTTGTTGATTCGATTCCCTCCATTGCAATCAGATTGAGGGAAGAGCGGAACATACGCGAAGTCCTGCTCAAGCTCAACACGATTCTCCTTGAGATGGGAATAACGTCTATTCTAACCACAGAGGCTGAAGATCCGAAGAGGGGTAAACTCAGCAGGTACGGGGTGGAAGAGTACGTCGCCAGGGGCGTTATCCTGCTGGACTTCATCGAGAAGGACGTGGAACTGAAGAGGTACCTCCTGATTAGAAAGATGAGGGAGACCAAGCACGCGATGAAAAAGTATCCCTTTGAGATAACAGAGGACGGCATCGTCGTCTACCCGAGCGGAGAAATATACTGAGCACGGTGGTCGAGTTGGATATCGAGAGGATAGAGACCGGGGTTATTGATGGCCTTATTCAAGGTGGTATCCCAGCGGGCAGTGTTGTGCTCGTATTAGGGGATCCCAAATCAGGTAAGACTACCTTCCAGACCCAGTTCCTCTACACCCAGACCGTCCTCAGGGGCACCCCTGGCCTCGCGATCCTCGTGGACATGCCTAAGAGGGAATTCCTTGAGAACGCCCGCCTCTTCGGCTGGGACTTCAGCCCGATACTCGACGAGTACCTGTACCTCATCGACGCCTACTCCCACAGGATAAAGAGCGCCCCCAAGTTCTCCTTCACGGAGGACGTCATCATAGACCCCTCCAACCCTCTCCAGATAGCCAGGTTTGTAAGGGAGACCACGACCGGCCTGATCTCCGGCGGCTACACCGGACAGCTGGTCGGTATCATAACTTCCCTGACACCGCTCTTCTTCGAGAGTGAGCTCATCGACATATACAAGTTCCTCGAGGAGCTCAAGGACATCGCCCACAGGCACAAGCAGGTCTGGCTCATCGAGATAAACACGGGCATCGAGAGACCCCAGGTCGAGGCGATGGTAAAGGCCATAGTGGACGGCGTCATCGAGATGAGGATGTTCGAGGAGGGCAGGACCCTGAGGCGGTACATACGGGTGTACGGGATGAGGAGAACTCCCCACTCCCTCTCGTGGTTCCCCTACGAGATAACGCCAACGGGGCTCGCGTTGAGGGGGTAGCCAGTCTACTGTTGTGAATAGTAAAGCTTTTAAATTTTCGTGGTTATCTTTTCTTGATGACTGCCGATAGGAGACTCTACATCTCGCTCGCACTGGTTGCGCTGCTCTCAACTGCCGGCCTCTTCACCCTCGGAAAAAGCACAGATGGAAACGCCAAAATCTTCGTGGGGATCTGCGTGAGGGCAGAGAAAAGCTACTCCCTTCTCTTCAACTCAACCGATACCCTGCTCGTCCCCGGGCGGCTTAAGGTCGGAAGGCTGTACCTCATCAGCGGAGAAATCAAGGAAACGAAAGCCGGCCTGAGGGTAAATGGAAGGTACTCCATAGAAGAACCGCAGACACGTCCGGCGTGGCTTGAGGAGATTGAAGGTGCTTACTGGACGAGGGGAAGGAAGCAATACGTTCTAACCCCAGATTGGGTGGAACTCGGCAGGCCGCTCGACGTCCGGAAAGGAAACCTCGTAAAAGCCCTCGGCGTCAAATACGGCTCAAAGTTCTACCCGATGGAGGTCATCAGCGCGGAAGAGCCGCCAAGATCGATAAGGGACGGAATGCCAGCGCTGGTAAGGGGAACGGTCCTCGGCACGTTCGGAAGCGATAACAGGGTCGTACTGTGGAACGGAAGCGAGAGGCTGTATGTCTACCTCCCCCACGGCCAGAGCCTTGAGAGGGGCCTTCTGGTTGAGATCCTCGGCAGGATCAGGATAACGTCGAGGGTGAACGTTTACGTGGACGACATGAGCGACGTGAGAAAGCTCGGCCACCCTAAGGCGCTGCCAGTGGGGGAAACCTCGATCGGGGAGATAGGCGAAGGAAGATGCCTCGTCCTCAGGGTTATGAAGAGCGGCCTTCAGCTTAACTGTACAGCCCTAAAGCTCAGGGGATTCGAGGCAAGAGCCGGGGATACGGTAGAAGTCAGGGCCCTCAACACGGGTTCCAGTCTGGTCTGTCTGGACTGCCGTCTGAGCCTTCCGAGGGAAAGGCTCCCCAACGGTGTATGCAACTTCCGTGAAGGGATGTTCTCAAGGGTAAGCGGAAGGGTTGAGTGGGTGAAGAGGTACAACAACGGCTTCACGCTCGCCAACGTAACGAGCGGGAAATGCTGGGTTCTCCTAAAGCTCCCAAAATCCCTCGGGGTCGAGGTTGAAGAGGGAACGCGTGTAACCGCCTACGGAACCTTCACAGATTACAGGGGGAAGCCCGCCCTACAGGTGAGCTCGGGGGATGACGTTTGCTCCGGGAACTGCTGATCGGCCTCTTCCTCGGAACCTTCACCGGCCTAACGCCGGGGATACACGTGAACACCCTCGCGGGAATCGAGAGCTCCTTTGCGGTGCTCCTCGCGATGGGCCTTACCCACACCTTCCTGGACGCGTTTCCTTCGACGTTCCTCGGCGTTCCAGATGAGGGGACGGCCCTCGGGATCCTCCCAGCACATAGGCTGGTTTTGGCCGGAAAGGGCCCGGAAGTGCTCAGGATAGCTCTCCTCTCAAGCCTGCTCGCGGTGGTCTTTACGATCCCCCTCCTGCCCCTATACTCCAGTTTGGCCGCTCGCTACTCACCATCCATAGGAAAGGCCGGAGCGCTGTTCCTCCTCGCATTCCTCCTGCTCGGCGGAAGGGACAGAGCTTTCAGGGTGATCGTGATTATGGCACTCTCGGGAGCCCTCGGATGGGCGGTTCTCAACGGGACGAACCTTAGAGAGCCCTTCTACCACCTCTTCACCGGGTTGTTTGGAATTCCCGTCATGATCGCGTCTCTTCGGGGGAGCACATCACTCCCAGAACAGGATGAGAACCCCGAGATCGAGTGGGAGCCTCTAATCACGTTTTCGATCGCCGGAACGCTCCTCGGCATGATCTCGTCCCTCCTCCCGGCTTTCACTGCCTCGATCGGGGCCACGATTGCAACGCTCTTCTCAAGGGACGAAAGGGGATTTCTGGCGGCTGTTTACTCCATAAACACATCGAACTTCCTCTTCGGGATCATCAACTACTTGATAACCGGGAGAACGAGAAACGGCATCGCCGTGGCGCTGAGCAAAACGGGAACCGAGCCCCAGGATCTGGCGGTGATTTTAACCTCGGCCCTCCTCATCGGCTCGCTCGCGGTTCTGCTCGGCCTCGCCATCTCAAAACCATACCTGCGGATCGTAACGGCCTTAAACTATCGCCTCCTGAACGCCGTCGTTGTGCTGTTTCTCCTCGGCCTTTCCCTCTATTTTGACGGTCTCTACGGCCTCTGGGCTCTACTCACCGCGTCGGCCATAGGTTACCTGGCACAGGAACTCGGTGTCAGAAGAACGAACTGCATGGCCGTTCTGATAGTGCCTCTTCTCATAAGGTGAGAAAAGGGATCAGGAGCCCTTTTCCTTCGCTATCCTCTGGAACTCGGCGTAATCGGTAACGATTCTCTTTCCGTCGAGGGTCTCGAAGTAGACCTTCTTCCTCTTTATCTTCTTAACGTCGGTGTACTTCATCTCGGGGGGATCGTAGGAGCCGGGCTCGACAACTTCGTCCTCAACAACGTAGGTTTTCAGCTCTGGCTGGCCGATGTACTTCCAAACCTCGTAGAAGACCTCGGGGTCGAGGTGTATTTCCCCCTCGATCTCAATCCAGTCCGCCCCGATGTCCTCAAGAAACTCTTTGACGACCTCAAAGTGCATAGAATCACCCCCGGAGTATATACGCTCCCCGGAGTTAAATACCTATCGCTGGGGAAAATGGAAGATCCCAGAGGAACACCGACTCGGGCAACCTTTTAAAGCGGGGCGCGTACTGGCCTCGGTGGTGAAGATGGCGAGGGTAATCGTTGACGCTCAGGCGGCGAGAGCGATCGGAAAGGGCGCGATGATAGTGTTCAAGAAGGGAGTGGTGAGGACCGAGGGCGACTTTGAGCCGGGAGATATAGTCGAGGTCTACACTCGTGGCGGCAAGTTCCTCGGCAGGGGCTTCGTCAACCCCAACTCGAACATAATGGTCCGCCTGCTCATCAAGGACAGGGAAACCCCGATAACGAAGGAGCTCTTCAAGGAGAGGATTAGGAAGGCCAACGAGTACAGGAAGAAGGTTCTCGGCTACGACAAGGCTTACAGAATGGTCTACGGCGAGGCAGATTATCTGCCAGGCCTTATAGTCGATCGCTTCAACGAGATAGCCTCAATCCAGATTTCGAGCGTTGGCATGGAGCGTTTCAAGCTTGACGTTGCAGAGGCCATAATGGAGGCCGAGCCTGAAATAGAGACCGTCTTCGAGAAGAACACCGGGCGCTCGAGGAGAAGGGAAGGTTTACCGGAGATAGAGCGCGTTCTCCTCGGTAAGGAGAAGTACAGAACGATAATCGAAGAGGGAAAGGCCAAGTTCATCGTCGACATGCGGGGACAGAAGACGGGCTTCTTCCTCGACCAGCGGGAGAACAGAATCGCTTTGGAAAAATACGTCAAGCCCGGCATGAGGGTTTTGGATGTTTTCACGTACACCGGTGGCTTCGCGATGCACGCGGCCGTTGCAGGTGCCGATGAGGTCGTCGCCGTCGACAAGTCGCCCTGGGCAATCAACATGGTGAAGGAGAACGCGAAACTAAACGGCGTCGAGGATAAGATGAAGTACATCGTCGGCTCGGCCTTCCCTGTCATGGAGGAAATGATAAAGAGGGGCGAGGAGTTCGACATCGTAATCCTCGATCCCCCGGCTTTCGTCCAGCACGAGAAGGATCTCAAGCGCGGGCTCAGAGCGTATTTCAACGTGAACTACGCCGGTTTGCAGCTGGTGAAGGAAGGGGGAGTCCTCGTCACCTGCTCCTGCTCCCAGCACGTTGACATGCAGGCCTTCAAGGACATGGTCATCGCCGCTGGGGCGAAGGCCGGCAAGTTCCTCAAAATGCTCGAACCTTATAGGACTCAGGCCCCGGACCACCCGATACTCATGGCCTCGAAGGACACCGAATACCTTAAGTGCCTCTTCCTCTACGTTGAGGATATGCGGTAGGGACGATGACGAGAAAGCACCTCCACTGAGACCGGCGTGAGTGCTGAGACGCCCACGGTCCGAGTCCCATTACGGTCGCTCTACCGACCGAAATCCTTTTCTATTTGGTTGTTCAAACGACCAAAATAGGTGGGAATATGGTCGAGATAACGGACTATCTTTTAAAGCTCTCCGCGGAGTTGCCCTCAAGGTTTGACTACGCGAGGAAGCTGAGGAAGCGCTTCCTCTTTGAAGAGCTTTCCGGTTTTGTTGATGCCTATATCGATGGTAGTAATCCTAAGACAGTCCTCCTACCGGGCCTCAGGGGAACTGGAAAGACAACTCTCCTCGGTCAGCTCTACTTCCATACCCTCTCGCAAACGTCAGACGTGATCTACATCTCCGCAGATGAAGTCCGCCTGCTCGGTTTTTCCCTCCACGAGGTCATTGAGCGATACTTCGATGTTTTAAGACCAAAAAGGCCGGTTCTCCTGCTCGACGAGGTTCAGTACGCTGAAAACTGGGATTTAACCCTTAAGGTTCTTCACGATAGGCGAAAGGCCCTGATAATTGCCACAGGTTCGTCCGCCCTAAAGCTGAGAGAAAGCCCCGACCTCGCGAGGAGAGCTATCCACGTTGACGTAAAACCCCTGAGCTTCGTTGAGTACCTCCACCTTCGCGGGAAGGACGTTGAGAGAATCGGCCTCGATGCCCTCTTTGAGTTCAGGACTGATGAACTCGAGAGGGCGCTTTCCTTGGGGGCCCGCTATGCCAGTGAGACGGAGAATTATCTAAAGCTCGGCTCACTTCCCCTGACGCTTGAGATGGATGAGCGACTGGCGTACGATGCTCTCTTTTCC
This sequence comes from Thermococcus sp. AM4, assembly GCF_000151205.2. Taxonomy (NCBI): domain Archaea; kingdom Methanobacteriati; phylum Methanobacteriota; class Thermococci; order Thermococcales; family Thermococcaceae; genus Thermococcus; species Thermococcus sp. AM4. The sequence goes on along the minus strand of NC_016051.1, from coordinate 2,046,018 downwards.
CTTCTTGAACGGATAGTCTACCGCGACCTGCCGGAGTTCAGGAACTTCGACTCGTCAACGCTGGATTCAGCCCTCAGGCTCTTAACCCTCCTCGCAACGCCCAAGGGAGAGCGCTTCAGCTACGAGAAGCTGTCAAAAACCCTTGGGATATCAAAGAGCACCGTTATAGAACTCGTGAGGGCTTTCGTCGCCAGCGGACTGCTCATCGAAATTCCTCCAATTGGCGGCCTATCAAAGAAAATCCGCAGAAGTCCGAAGCTCAAGTTCTTGGCTCCCTCGCTCAGGGCATCGCTCCTGTCCAAGTTTGAAGTCGTTGAACTCGCCCCCCTGCTCGAGGATGCCGTTGCGCTGTATCTCTCGGGTGAAGGTGTTCTTGAGTACGAACCCGGAAAGGGTGGCGCGGATTTCGTCCTCACGCGGGCCGGAAAGCGTTACCTCATCGAAGTTGGCCTTGGGAAGTCTGACTACGCCCAGGTTAAGAGGAGCATGGAGCGAACCGGGGCGGACTTCGGAATAGTCATTGGAAAGGAGTTTGAAGTCAGGGAGAACCTCCTGATGATTCCATGGTGGGCGTTCCTAAGCCTTGTTTAGTATCAAACTATGCCTCCACCGCGTCCCAGCTTTAAAGCGAACGCCCCTCACCGAGTAGCCCAGCTCCTCCCCCTTTTCCGTTATGGCATTTATCAGCTCCTCCTTGTCGGGCAGGAAGAGGGCCACCCTACCGCCGGGCTGCAGGTAGTCCTTCGCTTCCTCTATCAGCCTCACCGAGAAGGCCTCGCCGTACTTTCCCCCGCCAACACCTTCCCTCTCCGTTAAAACGCCTCTCGTCGGCCTCTCGTAGTATGGCGGGGCGGAGAAAATCACATCGAAGCTCTCGCCTTCGGGAATTACTCCCCTGATTATTCCCCCGTCGCTCTTGATTAGCCTGACCTTGGCGAGGTTTCGCTCGATGTTCCTCCTCGCGTACTCGAAGAACTCATCGTCCAGCTCCGTTGCCGTTACCTCGCAGTTGAAGAGCTTCTCAGCGAGAAGCGCCATTATCGCGGTGTGTCCCGTTCCAATCTCCAGAACCTTCTCCCCACTCCTCAAAAACGTCTTCAGGAAGAGGTAGCGCGATATTTGGGGCGTCACGAGACCGCGCGGGTGGTATTCTATCTCCAGCCCGAAGAGGGCCTTCGCTATGGCTCTGTTGTAGAGTATTCTGGCTTTTCTGTTTGAGAAGTCGAGCCTTCCGCGCTCGTCGAGGTAATTGCTAAGCTCCGGAAAGAGCTTTACCGCCTCTTTCACCGGCAGTCCTAGCTTTCCGTCCTTCCAGAGGGGCATGGAAAAAGTTGGAGAGGGAGCTTAAAAACTCAGCCCTTCGGGTTCACGAGGCGTCCCATGAAGAGTACAAGCCCGCTGTCCCTGTCGACGATGAAGAAAAGGAACGGGTGGTCCGCCTTGAAGATCTTGTACTCGGGGGTTTCTCCATGGGCGGAAGTCAGCGTTATCACAACGGCTGTCGCCGCGGCCGCCTCGGTTCCGTTCTCGGCGACGCTTATGAATGCCTTGTGAACAACGTCGCTTATCGCCAGCGGCTCATCGGAAATTCCCGAGAAGTCCGCTTTATCAGTAAAGGCCAACCCCATTCCCATCCTAATCAGAACTTTCTTCAGGTGATAGCCGCTCTCAAACTTGAACTTCGGTATCGTCACCTCAACCTCTTCCCGCCTCATTGAATCCAGAACCCATCTGAGAAATTGAGGGCTGAGGTTTTCCTCGATGTCCCCAAGGCCGTCAACCCTCTTCGGGAGGATTATTACCATGCTGAAGTTGCCCGATCCCGAGCTCCTGTACGGGAGCTCGAGGGCCTGGAAATCTCTGGTCTCCGCGTAGTTGAACCATCCGAGCCGGGTCATCATGGGAACCGTCACGTTCCCCCCGTCGGAAAGCTTGAATGTGTCGTTGTGGGTCTCACCGGGATTGAATGGAAGCGTCCAGTTGGCCTTGAAGTAGATCGCGTTCGTTATCACAAGCCTCGTGCTGATCGGGAGGTCCTTCACGAGCTCCTTTATCCTGCCGTTCGTCTCGTTCTCCACCCAGGAGTTTATCGCGTTCTCAGCGCCCTGGGGATCGTTTACGAAGTCAACCTCCCTAACCTCGCCGAAATAGTATCTCCTGATGACGCTCAGGTATTCGTTTTTCACTGGAAAGCCCCTCTGGAGCCAGAGAGCGTTGGCCACGTTAAGCTCAATTCCGGTGGAATTCCTGAGACGGAGGAGAAGTCCTCTAAACTCAAGTCTCATGAGGGAGTCGTTTTCGGGCAGGTGGAGAACCGCGGCCATCTCCCTGGCGGTTTCACCCCGCGCCCCCTCGTAGGCCATTGTCAGGGCCGTATGGATGCTGAAGGGCGAGAAGAAAACGTTTCCCCCGTTTTCAGCGAGATGCTGGTACAGGTCGAGCGCAAAACTCACCTCCCCCGCAACGACCCCCGTGGAGTTTCCAGATAAAGGCGAGTAGCGGTTGTGATCAGAAACTCCCCCTGCCGAAGTGTTCTCCGGTGAAGAGCTCTCCAAGACTTTTCCTGGAACCGTTGAAGTGCCGTTTGAAGGGTTCTCGAGTGTGCTTTTGGTACCCACACAGCCCGAGATGAGGAGCACCAGCAGGACGACGGCGGTTACCCTGACCAGACGCACCTCCACCACCCATCGACAGTAGGGCGGTGGAGTATAAGTAGCCTTCCACCGCTTCAAAAGAAGTTGAAGTAAAGTCAGCGCAGAGCTAAGTATGCCATGACCTTGGCATCTTCGACCATGTTGTCAATCTTGGCGTACTCGTTGGGCTGGTGGGCAGTTTCGTCGAGCGTCGCCCAGACAACCGCTGGAATTCCCTTCCTCCTGAAGAACGCCGCGAAGGTTCCGCCTCCTATGCCACCAACCCTTGCTTCCTTTCCGCGGAGTTCTTTTATCGCCTCCTTCAGGAGCTTCACTATCTCACTGTTCGGGTCCGTCGGCGGTGCCGGGTCGCCCCTCTGGAGAACCTCCACCTCGATTTCGGGGAGAACCTTCCCGTCAAGCTCCTTCCTGTGCCTCTCCTTAACTTCCTTCGCGACGTCCTCGACGTCCCTGAGAATATCGTCAAGGCTGTACCTCGGCAGGACCCTGCAGTCGAAAACGACCTCGTGCTCGCCGGGAATTATGTTGGGGCTGTCGGCCGGGTTTCCTCCCATCGTCGGCTCGAAGGTACTCTCCGGCGGGTCAAAGAGTTCGTCCCTCTCGCTGTACTTCTCGTGAAGCCTTTTGTCGAGGTTGTAGGCCAAATCGAGTGCGACGCGGTGTGCATTCAGGCCCTTGTCCGGCATGCTCGCGTGCACCTGCTGGCCCTTGACCTTGAGCTTGAACCACAGGATTCCCTTTTCGGCAACCTCTATGAACGTTCCGTCCTCGTTTCCGCCGTCTGGGACGAGAACGAGGTCGTCTTCCCTGAATAGCTCCGGGTGCTCCTTCATCAGCCACCCGATTCCGTACTTGCTCCCGGTTTCCTCGTCGCTGACGAAGGCCAAAATGACGGTTCTCTTCGGCCTTATTCCGAGGTTCATCATGGCCTTCACAGCGTAGAGCGAAGCAACCAAACTCTGCCCGTTGTCCTCGCTTCCGCGTCCGTAGACCTTGCCGTCCTTGACGAGCGGTTTGAATGGCTCCGTAACGGTCCACTTGCTCAGGTCCCCCGGCGGAACGACGTCGATGTGCGTAAGAATCCAGAGCCTCTCGCTTTCCTCACCTTTCTCGCCGTAGTAATAGGCCAATACGTTCGGCCTGACCCCGTTCTTGGCCCTCTCATCGGGCGCGTTATAGACCTCGACCTTGTCGAAGGGCCAGTCCATGATAATCTCAAGCAACTTCTGCGCCTTGTCGTACTCCCCCTCGTAGCCGTAGTCGGGGCTTATGGCCGGAATCTTAATCAGCTCGACGAGCGTCTTTACCATCTCGTCCCTTAAGCTTTCAACTTCCTTCAGAACCCCTTCGAACTCCATCAGAACCACCGCCACTACTTCTCCCCGGAGCTTAAACCGGTTTCGGAGCGCTTATATACCCCACCGCCCAAACCCTACCGTCCGCAGAGGATACGGAGGTGAGGGAGTGATAGAGATAACCTTCCTCGGGAGCGGGGGCGGGAGGTTCATCACAATAACCCAGTTCCGCTCCACCGGGGGATTCCACATAAGGGCGAGCAGGAACGTTTACGTCGACCCCGGACCGGGAGCGCTCGTCAGGAGCTGGCGCTACAAGCTCGACCCGAGAAGGCTCGATGCTATCTTCGTCTCCCACAGGCACGTCGACCACTGCAACGACCTCGAGGTCATGGTCGAGGCCATGACCGGCGGTGCGCTCAAGAAGAGGGGAGTGCTCATAGCTTCGAAGAGCGTCGTCTACGGCGACGAGACTCATACGCCTGCGATAAGCAAGTACCACATAGAGGTCCTTGAGAGCGTCCACACGCCAGAGCCGGGCAACAAGATAGCGATAGGCGAGGAGGAGTTCCTCATAACGCCGAGCCAGCACTCGGACCCCACAACCATCGGCTTCCGCATGAAGACCGCCTACGGCGACATCTCCTACATCCCGGACACGGCCTACTTTGACGGCCTTATAGAGTGGCACGACGGGGCGAGGGTTCTCATAGCGGCGATAACGCGCCCGAGGGATATGGGGATTCCCTACCACCTCAGCACCGACGATGCCGTTGAGATGCTCAAGAGCATGGAGAAAAAGCCCGAAGTCCTGATAATGAGCCACATCGGCATGAAGATGCACTTCGCCAACCCCTACAAGGAGGCAAAGTACATCGAAACGGTGACCGGCGTCAAGACCTACGTCGCCAAGGAGGGCTTCAAGGTCATGATAGACAAAAGGGAAATAGCAGTCAGAACCCTTCGACCCGCGCGCTTCGTTTGAGCTTTTCCACTTCTTTTGCAACCGTTTTATAAGCTAACTCGAAGAGCTCGTCCCTTCTTTTTTCGCTCGGTCCCTCGACGACGACGCGAATCTTCGGCTCCGTCCCGCTCGGCCTGACGAGAACCCACGAGCCGTCCCTCAGCTGGAAGCGGTAGCCCGAAATCGTGAGAATTTCTTTGATTTCTTCCCCTAAGGCCTTCTCAAGCTCTTCTCTGGCCCTCTCGACGACCTTCCCCTTGAGCTCGTCCGGGCACGGGACGTTTTCCTTCCTCAGGTAATAGACCGGAATCTCCGAGACGAGCTTCGAGAGGGGGCCTTTCTCGTCAATCATCTTAATCAGGAGCGCCATCGTCACGAAGCTGTCAATCCAGTTGCCGAACCTCGGGTGCACAAGCTTCCAGGGTTCGCCGGCGAAGATGGCTCCATATTTCTTTATGCCGTCGTGGGGCTGGCCGAGGGGAACGCGTACAACCTTTCCTCCGGCCTTTTCAACCACCTCATCTATCCTCGACCCGGTGTTTATCGACGTAACAACCGTTCCCCCGCCGTTTTCTTCAACGTAGTGCCTGGCGAAGAGCGCTATTACCGTGTCCTCGTCAACGTAGTTACCCTTCTCGTCGAAGACCGCTATCCTGTCGGCGTCGCCGTCCTGCGCTATAGCCAAATCGACGCCGAGTTCTTTAACAAGCTCCCCGAGGTAGGCGATGTTTTCATAGCGGGGCTCTGGCTTCCTTCCCGGGAAGTGGCCATCAACGTGGGCGTTCACGCTTATAACCTTAGCTCCCATCTCGCGGAGCAGGTAAGGCGCTAAAACGCTTCCTGAGCCGTTGGCCCCGTCGTAGAGGACTTTAAGGTTCGTCTCGTGGTTCACGAAGTCGAGAACCGCTCCGATGTAGTCGTCTATAACGTCGAGGGGTTTAACCGTTTTAATCTCGTTCCACTCCGCTTTTTTGAAGTTCCCTGAGAAGATTATCCCCTCAAGCTCCCTCTCCTGCTCGACGTAGAACTCGGTCCCGTCGCCGTTGAAGACCTTTATCCCGTTGTCGGTCGGAGGGTTATGACTTGCCGTAATCATAACCCCCGCGTCGCCGTGCTCCCTCGTTGCCCATGCTAAAGCTGGAGTTGGAATCAAATCGGCATCTAAAACCTCCATTCCGCTCGCGAGTAAGCCACTTATCACCGCGTTCTTGAACATGATGCTTGAGGTCCTCCCGTCCCTCGCGACGACGGCTTTTCCCCTCTTGTATGTTCCAACGGCCATTCCGACCTTCAACGCAAGCTCGGGCGTCACCTTCTCCCAGAGCCTCCCCCTAATTCCCGCGGTGCCAAAGAGCCTCATACCACCACCGGCTTTAGTTCGCTCACGGCTTATAAACGTATATTGCCAGTCCTTTGTAGTTCACGAGCCTCATCTGTTTGGGCACGGAGTCACCGCTCAGGGGCAGAATCACGAGGGGAACACCGGTCTTTCTGCTCAGCTCGACGATGGGCTTCATTATCTCGGGCGTCGGTCTTACGGAGTAAAGAAGGACCGCGTCCCTGTAAAGGCTGACCCTTGGCCTGAAGAGGTCGTCGCGGACCGCTTTTATGCCGGCTTTCCTCGCGTTCTCGACCGCTTCTTCGTTCCAGTCTATCGCCAGAACGTCGTAACCGAGCTCGGTCAGCCTTAGGGCCACCTTCGTCTGGAAGCCTATGCCAAGCTCTACCGCCTTTCCCCGCGGGAAGTTCTCGGCTATGAACTCCGCCAGTTTCTCGAGCATGGAGAAAAGGGGAAGGGGGAGTTTAAAAGATTGCCTTTCCGTTCTTCTCGAAAACGTGAGCCCTGCGCATGTCGAAGACCACATCGACTTCCTGGCCTTCCTTTACCTTCGACTCCGCCCTGAAGGAGCCGAGGAATGTAACGCTACCAACGCGGAGGTGGACTATCTTCTCGCTTCCGAGGTTCTCGATGATCTCCACGATGGCCCTGGTCATGTTCTCCCCCGGTATCTTAACCTGGGCGAACATGGCGTCGTAGATGTCCTCCGGCCTTATCCCAAAGATCACTTCCTTTCCGATGAGGTTCCTCTCCCTGAGGACTTCGAACTGGTCCGGGAGGAGTTTGAGCTTGAACTCGCCGAAGTCGGCAAAACCGTCCTCGGTTATGGTGGCGTCCAGGAAGTTCATTGGTGGTGAGCCTATGAAGCCGGCAACGAATGTGTTGGCTGGTTTGTTGTAAACTTCCTCAGGCGTCCCAACCTGCTGAAGAACACCCTGATTAATCACAGCAATCCTATCACCCATCGTCATAGCCTCAACCTGATCATGCGTCACATAAATCGTCGTAACCCCAAGCTGCCTCTGCAACTTCTTCAACTCAGCACGCATCCTCACACGAAGCTTAGCGTCAAGATTACTCAACGGCTCATCCATAAGAAAAACCTTAGGCTTCCTAACAATAGCCCTACCCAAAGCAACCCTCTGCCGCTGCCCACCACTCAACTCCCTCGGCTTCCTATTCAAAAGCCCAGCAAGACCCAACATTTCCGCAACTTCCCTAACGCGTTGATCAATCTCCTGTCTAGGAACCCTCCTAAGCTTAAGAGGAAAGGCTATATTATCATAAACCGTCATGTGAGGATAGAGGGCATAACTCTGAAAAACCATGGCAATATCCCTGTCCTTCGGCGGGACGAAGATCCCCTTCTCCGGATCCGCAACAAGCTGACCCCCAATAAAAATCCGCCCCTTCGTAGGTTCTTCTAGGCCTGCTATCATCCTAAGCGTCGTCGTCTTCCCACACCCACTCGGACCAAGCAAAATCATAAACTCACCATCCCTAACGTGAAGGTTCATGTCTCTGACCGCGGTTACCTCGCCAAACTGCTTCCACACGCCCTTGAGCACGACTTCGGCCATTGTATCACCTCCAAAAATGGGGAAAGGTCAAAGCCTCCTCCTGAGGAGGAGCGGGATTATTGCGAGGCCAACTATCAGGGCCGGCCCGCAGAGCTTCCAGCCGCCCTTCGAGGAGGTAGTGGTCGTTGTGGTTGTGGTAGCGGCGGTCGTTGTTGTCGTGGTAGTTGTGGTGCTTGTAGTCGTCGTTGTAGTGGTCGTGGTCGTCGGCCCAGAACCCGAGCCACCGGATGAAGTGGTCGTCGTAGTCGTAGTTGTGCTAGAAGTCGTGGTTGTGGTGGTAGTCGTTGTGGTCGTGGTTGTTGTCGTGCCCCCTCCGGTGGAGGTGCCCTTGATGAGGGTTATCATTAACACGGTGGCCCTCTTTCCTTTCTCTGCATCATAAGAGCTCAGCTGCTGCTCCTGAGTGGGTTTGAAGCCGGGCGGAACGAGCTCGTCCATCACCCTTGGCTCGACGCCGGCTATGATTGCATCGGGGTCTCCGCCCCCGACCTTCCACTGCTCGGCCTTAACGGCCACAGGCCTCCACTTGTCCGGGCCATAGCCGTCTTGGCTTCCAGTGAGTATCGAGGCGTAGAGGCCGTACTCCGGACTGACCCGGAGGTACCTCTTCGGGAGCTCCACGATTATCGCGTTCTTGGTTGGATCGGCGGAGATCTTCATTTCGCCCTGGTAAACCGTTCCGTTCGGGAGAACGATCAGGTTGCCGTAGTCCCAGCCGGCGATCCTGAGCGCGAGATCCCACGGGTGCTTTGGATCGAGGTCGACGTTGGCGCCGGGGCCGTCTGGATACATCTTTATTGCCGAGGTGTTGCCTCCGTCCTTGAAGTCGAAGTAGGCTTCGATTATCTGCAGGCTGAAGCCGTTCGGTCCATTCCAGGGGTTGTCGCCGAGGTTCTTGAAGTAGAACTCAAGGCGCCAGCAGTCGCTCTCGTTCACCATCCTGAACTTGAGGAGGTCGAATGCGCCCGGAACGAAGACCGGGTCGGTCGGGTAGGTGTAGGTTCCAGGACCGTGATCGTCACCCTCTGGATCCTTAACGACTATTCCCGTCTTGAGGAGCGGGATCGCCTTTACGGTTGCGCGCTTTCCTTTCTCTGCATCATAAGAGCTCAGCTGCTCCTCCTGAGTAGGCTTGAAGCCGGGCGGAACGAGCTCGTCCATCACCCTTGGTTCAACGCCCGCTATGATAGCGTCTGGATCTCCGCCTCCGACCTTCCACTGCTCGGCCTTAACGGCCACCGGCCTCCACTTGTCCGGACCATAGCCATCCTGCGATCCAGTTAGAACGTCTCCCCAAAGGCCGTAATCCTCGTCGATCTTGATGTACTTCTTCGGGACCTTGACTATTATGGCGTTCTTGGTTGGATCGGCAGAGATCTGCATCTCACCCTGGTAAACCGTTCCGTTCGGCAGGACGATCAGGTTGCCGTAGTCCCAGCCCGCAATTCTGAAGGCCACGTCCCACGGATGGTCCGGATCGAGGTCAACGTTTGCCCCCGGACCGTCGGGGAACATCTTTATTGCAGAAGTGTTTCCGCCGGGCTTGTAGTCGAGGTAAACCTCGATGATCTGAAGGCTGAATCCGTTCGGTCCATTCCAGGGGTTGTCGCCGAGGTTCTTGAAGTAGAACTCCATGATGTAGTCGTCGGTGCCCTCGAGGAGCCTGAAGCGGAGGAGATCGAAGACGCCGGGCTTGAAGACCTTGTCCGTCGGGTAGGTGTAGGTTCCAGGACCGTGATCGTCTCCCTCGGGATCCTTGATGTCCGCTATGACAACGCCCTTGACCTGAGTGGGGAGTTTGAGCTCGACGGGGGTGCTTATCGTTTCAAGGCTGCCGTTCCTCACGGTCGAAACTGCGAAGTAGAAGTCGCTGGGGCTCTCGATGTAGTCAAAGGGCACGGTGATTTCAACAGAGTCACCGGTTCTCTCAACGGTGAGGTTGCCGAGGAGGGTGGAGTTATCGTAGCCGGTCGCGTTGTAGATTTCAGCAGTGCCGTTTCTATACAGAATGTGCTTGGTTATCATCAGGCCAACGCTGTCCTTCGAGAACGGCCAGGTTGAGTATCTCAGCTCGTCCGGCCTGCTCTGGAGCAGGGTGAAGGTGTTTCCAACGCGCCTGTTCACCTCGTACAGGCTCACCTCGAACTCGCTCAGGTTGCCGTTTAGAACGAAGTGGAGCCCCTTGCCATCGAAGTAAACGCTGACGTTCTTGGCCAAGGGTGAGAGGCTCGAGTAAGTCCTCACCTGGCCCTCTTTGAGGCCGTCGAGGGACCGCCTTATGTAGGGCTCGCCGTCGGGGTAGTAGTTGCCGTAGAGGTAATCCGGCGGGGTTACGTTCGCGAGGCGGTAGATCTCGTACAGGTAAACCTTGAAGTAGCGGTCAAAGGCGTAGTCCTGCCCGCTGTCCTGGTCCTTGCCGTACCACCAGAACCAGTCGCTACCCTCAGCCCTGAGGAGGTATTCGTTGGCGTTCTCCCACCTGGCAAGGCTCATCGAAGCGTTGTGCTCCATGAGGGTCTTTCTGGCAAGGTAAAGCCAGTACCAGGCGTAGTTCTCCTGGGGCTCACCGATCCACGTCGAGAGCGTTCCGTCTATCCAGCTGCTCTCGGGCCACTGCATCTCCTCCTTTATTCCCGCCATGTCGTAGAGCTCGTTGAGGCTCTGGGCCTTCAGAAGGGCCTTAACGTGCTCCTCGCTGGTGAAATCGAGGCGCTCCATCATCTTGGGCGTTAGAACCTTGGCCTTGTCGCCGTAGAGCTGGATGTACTCGCTCGGCGTCAGCGTTCTTATGAGGCCCTCCTCCTGCAGTTCGGTGAGCCGCTTGTAGAGCTGGGTGAGGAAGAGCTGGCCGTCGTAGGGGTAGTGCTCCCACGGGTTCTCGCCGTCGAGGGTTACGACGTAGACGAGCGAGCCGTCGTAGTTCTGCTTCTGGATCTTGAGGAGCTCGTTTACGAAGTCCTCAACGGCCTGGTACTGGTTCATGCCGGCGTAGCGGAAGCCAACCCTGTCGCTGAGGTCGTGGTTCCTCGGGAAGAGGTATATCTTCTTGTCGCCGAACTGGGCCACCCAGGGGTGGTAGTAGTTGTCAACCGTCTTTGGGATTCCCATCCTCTCAAGGACCATCTGGTCCGTCATGACCCACTGCCAGCCGTTGTCGGCGAGGATCTTCAGTGTTTCATCGTTCAGCGCGGATTCGGCGGCCCAGCCTCCCCTGGGCGTAACGGTGCCGTTTCCGAGGTACTCGCGGTAGAGCTCGTCGGCCTTCTTAACCTGCTCGTCGAAGTCCCTCTCCCAGCCGAAGTCGTTGAGAATCGGCCCTATCGGGTGGGCGTAGGGAACGACCGTGACCTCTACGTTCCCGTTGCCGAGGAGGAGGTTTATCCTCTCGTGCTCCTCGAAGGTGTGGTTGAGGAGCCACATCTGAGCATTCAGGACGGTTTTAAGGTCGTCCCTCGTGTAGTTGCCCTCATCAACCCTGTCGTATATCGCCTTCAGCTCCGGGTGGCTGACGATGTAGCCGTAGTCTATCCAGGCCAGGTTGAAGTAGACGGCGAGATCTATGTAGTCCTGCTCCGTGAATTCACCCGTTATCTTGACCTTCTGCTCCTCCAGGGGCAGGTTTGAGTACTTTTTCTTTGCGTTCATGAGCTTGTCCTTGAGCTCGGTGTAGTGCTTCCAGATCTTCCTCGTCGGGTTTCCGTCCTTATCGGTAACGGGCTCGCCGTTCCAGGGAATGGTGTGGTCGAAAAAGCCCCCGGGAACCTGGAGAACCTGCCACTTCTCGTCAAGGCTCAGCGGCGCTCCGTTCGCGATCTTGTAGCTGATGATCTGCAGTGTGTCCTCCTTACCGTGCATGTAGTCCACTATCTGGGCTATGAGAGAACCGGAGAGGTCTATGGTCGCGTGCACTTCCGGATACTCGCTTAGATAGTGGGCCATCTTCCAGTAGTCGTTGGCCGCGTGGAGCCTCACCCAGGGCCTCGTGTAAACGTTGAGGATGGGGTCGTAGTAGAAGGGCTGATGCTGGTGCCAGACTATGATAACGTTGAGCGGCTTCGGCTTGGTCTCATCGGCACTGCCGAAGTGCACACTGAATGCACTCACGATCATAAACCCGATCAGGAGCAGGGAAAGGGCAACTTTTCTATTCCACCGTACCATCTCACAACACCTCCATAGACAAAGTCGTAAAAAACGAAATCATTCCTTGAGACCCCCAACGGTCAATCCGCTCTTGATGTAGTTCTGGGCGAGGAGGAACATTATGAACACCGGGAGCGCGAAGAGCAGTGCCGCCGCGGAGAACTGGTTCCATGAAACGTTCCTGAGGTCGTTGAGCATGCTGAAGAGCCACACCGTCAGGGGGTAGTTCTCCTGATTGAGGAGCAGGTTGGCGAGGATCAGCTCTGTCCAGCCGCCGATGAAGGCGAAGATTGCAACGGTTGCTATTCCGGGCAGGGCCATCGGGAGGAGCACGTGCCAGATTATCTGGAGGTAGTTCGCACCGTCCACGAGGGCCGCCTCGTCGAAGTCGGGGCTTATGGAGTCGAGGTAGCTCTTGAGGAGCCACGTGTTGAAGGGGACACCACCGGCGGCGTAGATGAAGGGAAGGACGTAGATGTTGTTGGTCAGGTTGAGCTTAACGAGCATTCCGTAGAGGGCAACCAAGCCCGCTATCCCCAGTCCTCCGGCAACCTGGGTGAACATCAGGTAGAAGTACAGGATGTGCTCCCTGCCGAAGAACTTGAGCCTTGAGAAGGCGTAAGCCGCTGGAACCGCGAAGAGCAGCGTCAGCACGACCGTTAGGGACGCTATGATCAGGCTTCTCTTGAGATAGCCGAAGAAGCCGCCGCCGACCTGGTTCACGAAGACGTAGAAGAAGTCCCTGGCCTCGAAGTGTCCTTTTTCGGAGTCGAGCCTAACCCTGCCGGAGAGCCTGAGGGTGACGTTTTTGCCCACGTAGATGTTGTTGTCGATTCTGGTCAGCCCCTCGAGTGGAAGGCTCGTCTTGCCGTTCACGGTTATTTTAACCTCCCTGGCCTTGAGGTAGACCCTGCCGATGATGCCCTGGGTGGAGCTTATCTTCTTCGCGTCCATGGAAACGAACTCGCCCTTGACGTACCTGACCTGACCGTTTTCGACGCTCTTGTTGGCTCCCTCGACCTTGATGTGCGACACGTACTTGAGGTTGAAGGGCGTGTTTATGTAGGCCTTGCCGTAGAGCACACCGTCCGTGTACTCTATGGTGTACTCCGTTCCGAGCAGCTTGCCCCTGGATGAGGTTATGTTGAAAACCTTGGTCTTCACGGTCGCCTCCTTGTGGCCGAACATGACCTCCCTGTAGTTCTGGAGCGTCACGTGGTCCGGGATTATGTCGAGGGACGTCGAGGCGAGCGTTCCCTGAGGTTTCAGCGAGACCGTGAACATGTAGTAAACGGGGAAGAGGATTATCCCCATGACTATTACCGCCAGGGCCGTCGCGAGGAGGGCCTTAAAAAGCTCCCTCCGGTTCCTGAAGTGGAAATCGAACATCAGCTAGCCCCCTCCTGCAGTTTGGTTATCTTCATGCTTATGTACATGTAGACGGCCAGGATCAGGGTGGCTATGAAGAGAACCGCCGCCGCTCTGCCGTAATGGGGAATCGAAGCGCCAAAAGCCCTCTGGTAGCCGTAGAGGAGCAGGAACCTGTCCTCGAAGAGCGTGCCGTTGTAGAGGAATGGAACCAGGAAGTACTGGAAGCTGGCGGCGCTCGTGAGTATGGTGGCGAAGGCTATCGGCTTGCTAACTATTGGGATGACGACCTTAGTGAGCCTCTGCCAGTAGTTGGCCCCGTCTATTATGGCCGCCTCGACCAGTATGTCCGGAACCGACTGAAGGGCCGAGGTTATCACCGTCATCATGAAGGGATAGGCCAGCCAGACCTCGATGATGTTGAGGGCTATGAAGCCGTAGGTCGCGTTGTTTATCCAGTCCGGGGGATTTGAGACCCCAAAGTCGCGGAGGATTATATTGATGGGCCCGAATATGGGATCGAACATGAAGCGCCAGACCGTGATCGAGAACAGGAGGGGAAGGGCCCAGGGAACTATGAGGAGCGCCCTGTAGAGGGACTTCCCGATGACGTACCTGCTGTTGTAGAGGATCGAGAGGAAAATTCCCGCCAGAACCTTGAGGGTGACGCTGGTCGCCACGAAGATCCAGGTCCAGAGGAAAGCCGATCTAAATCCAGGATCGTTGAGGGCCCATCTGAAGTTGTCAAGACCAACGAACTTCAGCGGCGGAGCGTTGGGGGTCTGAATCGGGAAGTTCCCCAGCTGGGCGTTCGTGAAGGCGATGTAGATCGAGTAGAGTATCGGGTAGATGTTGAAGAAGAGGAACGCGGCTATGCCTGGAAGGATCAGCGTTAGTGCCGCAACTGTGCTCTTTCTCATCCCTTTCACCTCTCAAGAAAGTTAAAAAGAAGAGATCAGCTGCTTATCGCCTTCAGGATTTCCTTCTGGGCGTCCTCCAGGGCCTGCTCAAGGGTCTTCTTGCCGCCGATGTAGTCGGTGATAGCCTGACCGACCGGACCCCATACCGCGGCCATCTTCGTGCTCTTGGGCATCAGGTAGGCGTGCTGGAGGGCCTGCATGTACGCACTTATGACCGGGTCGCTGGTGATGTCAGGGTTGTTGGCGACGCTCTTGAGAACAGGAACGTAGCCGTTCTGGAGGGCGAGGGTTACCGCGACGTCCTCGCTCGTGGAGAACCACTTGAGGAACTCCCATATCGCCTGCATCTTGTCGTCGGGAGCGTTGGCGGTAACGTAGATCAGCTTAACGCCCGCGTAGGGCCTCGGGTAGTAGGTCTTTCCGTCCTTGTTGATCGGCGGGAGCGGGACGACGCCGAAGTTTATGCCGGCTTCCTTAACCCCTGAGATGCTCCAGGGGCCGTTGATCATCATCGGGGCGTTTCCGCTCGTGAACAGATCAACCTGGGAGTTGTAATCGGTAGTGTGGGCCATGTACGGCCAGATGTTGTCGAAGAAGAACTTGAAGCCCTCTATTGTGGCCGAGAGGTTCAGGCCGGGCTTCTCGGTTTTGTCGTCGAAGTAGTAGCCGCCGAAGGCTTGAGCCCAGGCGGAGAGGAAGTACGGATCAACGGGGCTGGCTATTCCGTACTTACCGTTGTCGGGGTCGTAGTACTTCTCCATGATTTGCTTCATCTCGTCGAAGTTCTTGGGCGGGTTCGGAACCATGTCCTTGTTGTATATCAGCGCAACGGTCTCGGCCGCGAAGGGAACGCCGTAGTAGTGCCCCTTGTACTGCATTGCATCCTGGGCAAGGGGTATGAAGCTCTCGGTGAAGTTCGGGGTAACGTAGCTGTCTATGGGCTTGAGGAGGCCTCCCTCGGCGAACTTCCCTATCCAGTCGTGGGCCCAGATGAAGAGATCCGGTCCCTTGCCGGCGGGGATCGCAGCCTTTAGGGCGGTTTCGAGGTTGGCCTTGTACTCCATCTTTATGTCGATGTTCGGGTGCTCGATCTCGAACTCGGAGATGAGGTCCTTGAAGGTCTGGGCCTCGGCCTGACCCATCGCGTGCCAGAGGACTATGGTGACCTTCTTGCCAGGGGTAGCCGTGGTCGTTGTGGTAGTTGTAGTTGTCGTCGTGGTAGTTGTTGTGGTTGTAGTGGTCATTTCGGTCGTCGAGGTCGTGGTGGCCTGTGAGGTGGTCGTCTGGGAGGTTGAGGTTGTGGTCTGAGCCTGAGAAGTGGTCGTCTGTGATGATGAGCTCGAAGAAGTCGTTGAGGGGCTTGAGGTTGTACCTCCACCACCAATGCAGCCGCTGGCCACGACACCAAAGAGCAAAACTCCAATCAGGAGCAGGGTAAAGAGTCCTTTTCTCATATTTACCACCCACCGCATTTTGGCAATAAGGTATCATCGTCAGTGATATATATACCTTGCGATTATCGGCCGGCATCGATTATCCTGAAGGCCAGCGGTGGGATGGTAATCCCTCTCCCATCAGGGAGGGGAACCTCAGCCGGGGCGTCGGAGCAGTTTATGGCAACGATCAAGACCTCATCGCCGGCGGCCCTTTCGTAGACCATCGTCCTGCTCCTGAAGAACAGGGGCCTGAAGGTCCCCACCTGGAGGGCCCTGGAGTTCCTCCTGAGCCGGACCAGTTTTTCGGTCGTTTTCAGTATTTTATGGTTCCAGTTTTCGCTCTCCCAGTCCATCGGAGTCCTCCCGACGTCGAGGCCTCCCCCCTTTCTGCCCCTCAGCCCGATCTCATCGCCGTAGAAAACAGCGGGAATGCCCTTGTAGGTCATCAGAAAGGCCAGGGCGCAGAGGTAGATCCGCTCGTCGCCAACGAGGTCGAGGAAGCGCTCAGTGTCGTGGTTGTCGAGGAAGTTGTAGGCGTAGTACTCGGCGGGCCCGTAGCGAACGCTGATGAGCTCGAGCTCGTTCAGGAACTCCTCGGCGGTTGTCTCGCCAAAGGCAAAGAACCTGAGCATCGCGTCGTAGAGCGCGTAGTTCATGACCCCGTGGAACCCCCGGAATAGGTAAAGCCTCCCGTCGTCCATGACCTCCCCGATCAGGTAGGCTGATGAGGGCACTCTCTCCCGCACCCTTGCCCAGAAATCAGGGGGAACGCCGTGGGCCACGTCGAGCCTCCATCCATCCGCCCCGCCCAGCCAGTGCCGCATAACGCCAACGACGAACTCAAAGACCTCCTCGTTATCGTGGTTCAGCCGCGGCATCAGCCAGACGGAGTAAAAGCTCTCGTAGTTCCAGCCGACTTTCCTCAGGGCTTTCCCCAACTCCCCGGGGGGCAGGTCAGAGTTCAGCACCTCAAGAAAACGCTCCGAGACGACTGGAAAGCCCAGAACCCTGTAAAACCCTGCGTACCTGCTTTTTTCGCCCTTCTCAACGACGTCCTGGAAGTACGGATGGAAGAAGCTGGTGTGATGAAAAACCCCGTCGAGGATCAGCCTGACGTTCCTTTTCCTCAGCTCCCCCACGAGAGCCTCAAAGGCCTCATCCCCACCAAGTCTCCTGGAAACGTGGAAGTAATCAACGATGTCGTAGCCGTGATAGGTTGTTGACTCGAAGATCGGGGTTAGATAGAGGGCGTTGAAGCCCAGTCCGGTGATGTGGTCCAGCCTCTCAATCAGCCCCCAGAGGTCACCGCCGCAGAAATCCCCAGAGTCACCGAGAGAACGGCCGGCGAAGCGATCGGGCATCACCTGGTAGAAAACTCTTCCGAGCGGCCACTCCGGGGCCTCAAGTGTCATCGGAACGGCTTCAAAAGGGCCAAGCTCAAAAGTCCCTTCCCTGCCCTCTCCCACGAACGAGTACTCGATCGTCCCCTCAATCCCGCCAACGTCCACCCCGAAGTAGTCGAAGAGCTCATCGCTCGCCCGCTTCCTCATCTCGATTCTCGCATCATCCATCACAAGGAAAACGGAGTGCAGACGATCTTTTCTCGCCCTGAGAATGAAGTGAACCCTCCCGCCGAAGGAGTAAAGGTGGAGGAGGGAAGGCGAGTGATAGGCCAGCTCCGGGCCGGCAATCCTCGCGACGCTGACCGTTTTCTCGAACTTGTACGATGGCCTGCGATAGGTTTCGGTGCTTTCGTTTTCGGGGTCAACCTCGAACCTGCCCCCCAGCGAGAACGCGTACCTCCAAACGCCCTCGGGGAGGAGAACCGTCACAGCCCAGCGGTTTCCACGCTTCTCCATCCTAAAGCTCCCCTCGTTGAAGGCGTTGAAGCTCCCGAGGAGATAGGCGTACTCCTCGCCGCGATAGGGAATTGAAAACTCAACCTTCGCGAGCCTCCCGAAGACTGGATCCTCAACGAACCCGAAAGTTTTATACACATCGACCACCTTTGTATCACTGGTAATGAATAAACTGGTACCAGTGAACTTAAGCTTGTCGGGGGTTAAGGGATGAGGGAAGATGAGATAATTGAAAAGCTCCAGAGGCTCGGCCTGACGAAGTACGAGAGCGTTGCCTACATCACGCTCCTCAAGCTCGGCCCGAGCAAGGCCACCGACATAACGAAGGAGAGCGGCATTCCGCACACGAGGGTCTACGATGTCCTGAGCTCGCTCCACCGGAAGGGCTTCGTCGACGTCATGCAGGGCACGCCGAGGCTCTACAAGCCGGTCAATCCCGAGGTGATACTCGAAAAGATCAAGGAGGAGATTGTAAAGGACATAGAGGCCCTGAAAGAGGCCTTCCTCGAGCTCTACCGCGAGGTTCACGGCGAGGAGCTGCCGGAGATATGGACGATACAGGGCTTTGACAACACCATAGAGAGGGCAGAATACGTCATCAGAAGCGCGAAGCACGAGGTTCTGATCAACACCCCGCTGGAGTTCCTCGAGCTCCTCAAGAACGAGATAAAGGGCAGGAAGGACGTCGTGTTCGTGATCATAAGCAACTTCAAAGACGTTCCCGACTGGCTGAGGGGCGACAACATAATCCTCGCAAGGAGCGGCGGGGCGCCGTGGCTCATGGCCAGCTGGGTAATCGGGGACATAGACTACGCCCTCTTCTTCGGTGCCCTGCCCCAGGACACCAGAAAGGAGAAGTTCTACTCCTTCTGGGCCAAGAGCCCGAGGATAATCCAGAACTACATGCACTGGTTCTACACCATCTACTTCGACAACAGCGAGGTCATCAAGCCCCTCAACTACGAGAAGCTTCCAAAGCCGCTCTCCCTTGTCAACATCCGGACCCTCATCACGGTTCTACGCTTCGTCGGGCTTCCTAGGAGGGCAGAGATCGTCGGCAGGATCATCGACACGAAGGAGCCCGTGACGATAGACGGCGAGATAGTCGCCTACGAGTACACTCCACTGACAGCGAACGTCACCTTCAGACACAACGGAAAGGAGCTCAAGGTCGGCGGAATCGGGAGCTACTTCGAGGACGTCGAGGGCGAGAAGTTCATACTCCTCGAGTGATGCCTATGCGCGTTCTCCTCCTATCCTTCGAGTACCTCCCCGTCAAGGTCGGCGGCCTGGCGGAGGCAGTGACCAACATAGCCGAAGGATTGGCCAAGGGCAACGAGGTGATCGTCTTCACCCCCGACCACGGACGGAACCTCGGCGAGCCTTTCCTCACTTTCAGGCTCTCCTTCGAGGGCAGAACCGTCGAGGTAACCGCCAGAAAGCGGGAGCAGAACGGGGTCACGGTTTACACGCTCTCCGGCGACGTTCTCGACACCGACGTCTATCCTGACTGGGAGACCCTCCTCCGGAAGGCCGTCCTCTTCGGGAAAGCCTCGGCCGGTCTGCTCAACCACCTCATCGAGGGTTTCAAGCCCGATGTCGTTCACGCCCACGACTGGCACACGGTTTTTGCCCTC
Source organism: Thermococcus sp. AM4 (assembly GCF_000151205.2). Taxonomy (NCBI): domain Archaea; kingdom Methanobacteriati; phylum Methanobacteriota; class Thermococci; order Thermococcales; family Thermococcaceae; genus Thermococcus; species Thermococcus sp. AM4. Next base: position 2,026,823 of record NC_016051.1, on the reverse strand, counting down.
GGACTTTTGAAGAAGTACTTCTCGCTTAGGGCCGTTTTCACGGTCCACAGGCTCAACAAGGCCAAAATTCCGGCTCACTACTTCCACGAGGCCAACCTGGGCGAGCTCGCGCCTTATCCGGAAATAGACCCCGAGCACACCGCCTGCTACGTAGCCGACGCGGTAACGACCGTTAGCAAAAGCTACCTCTGGGAGGAGTGGGACTTCTTCAGGAACTTCGACGGCAAGGTGACGCACGTCTTCAACGGCATAGACTGCTCCTTCTGGAGCGAGGAGCTCCTTGAGAACGCCGACAAACCGAGGGAGGAGCGGAGACGGCTAATCCTCGGGCGCTTCGGTTTGAGCGACGGAAGGGCCTTCATGTTCATCGGCCGCTTCGACAGGGCCCAGAAGGGCGTTGACACGCTCCTCAGGGCGATAGAGATACTCTCCGGCGATCCCGCTTTTAGGGAGATGCGCTTCATCATCGTCGGCAAGGGCGACCCCGGATTGGAGGCCTGGGCCAAAGCCGTTGAGAACCGCTTCCCGGAGAACGTCAGGGTAATCACCGACGTCCTGCCGAGGGAAACCGTCCGCGAGCTGTACGGCTCGGTGGACTTCGTGGTGATTCCGTCTTACTTTGAGCCCTTTGGATTGGTTCAGCTCGAGGCGATGTGCCTCGGGGCGATTCCAATAGCGAGCGCCGTCGGGGGGCTCAAAGACACGATAATAGACCTCAACGCCGACCCGGATAACGCCACCGGAATCCTCGTCCCACCGAGAGACGCCTTTGCCCTCGCGAGGGCCATGGTTTCGGCTAAAGAGCTCGATGAAGGAACCCTCGCAAGGCTCCGTGAGAACGCCAAGAAGCGCGCGAGAAGGGACTTCACCTGGGAGAAGGCCTGCAGGCGCTACCTGCTCGTTTACACCGGCGCTGTGGACAAGGCGATGCCCTTCCTGCTCTAACGCCAGCCGAATTCAGCTAAAAACTTCCTCTTCAGCCTTTTTATCGTTCCCGAAACGCCAAGCGTCCTGAAGATTGCCCTCGAGCCGTTTATCTCCGTCACGAGGGTTAGGGCAAACCTGAGCTCTTCCACATGCTTCCTGTCAACCCTGACGATTCCGGTCTGGCTCTTCTCGTCGAAGCGTATGAACCAGGGCTTTGCTTTGGCCGAGCCGAGAACACCGAGCGTTGAGAGGCTTGCCTCCCAGATGGCTTTCTTGACCTCGTCCTTCCGGAAGGGCCTCTCCCCAATCAGCTGGAAGGCTATGTAGCGGTGCTTCTCGCGGAGCGTCGGGGGCAGGTACTTCGGCTTCTCCCTCATAGGCATCGGACAACTTTGCCCGCCAACGTTTTTAAGGCCTATCCCCGGGTTAGGGTTGGCGAGGGCTATGGTATGGGAGACCCCTTACTTCTCGTACGCCGTGAGGGAACTTCCGAAGGGCTGTCAGCTCTGCGTTAGGGGTGAGAAGCTCGTCCTCTTCACCACAGGGAAGTGCCCGAGGGACTGCTTCTACTGCCCGCTGAGCCCCTGGAGGAGGGAAGATGTCGTTTACGCCAACGAGAGGCCCGTTAAGAGCGTTGATGACATCATCGAGGAGGCGATGATTCAGGAGGCAAAGGGCGCGGGCGTCACCGGCGGGGACCCCCTCGCGAGGCTCGACAGAACGGTTCAATACATCCGCGCGCTCAAGGAGAACTTTGGCGAGGACTTTCACGTCCACCTCTACACCACCGGCGCTTTAGCGACCAAGAAGAACCTCGAGAAGCTCTACGATGCGGGCTTAGATGAGATACGCTTCCATCCAGATCTCTTCAACCCGAACTCGAAGCTCTTCAAGGTGGAAATCGAGAACATAAAGAACGCCTTCGACTTCGGCTGGGACGTCGGCGGGGAGATCCCCTCGATTCCCGGACAGTTCGAGAGGATGAAGTGGTACGCCGAATTCCTCGACAGCCTCGGCGCGAAGTTCCTCAACGTGAACGAGCTGGAGTTCAGCGAGGTTACCCTTAAAACCATGCTCGACATGGGCTACGAGCCGGTAAGCGACGAAAGCTCAGCGATAAAGGGCTCGCTTGAGCTCGGCCTTAAGTTGCTCGAGTGGGGCGAGGAGAACACCTCGCTGAGCTACCACCTCTGCACGGCCAAGCTCAAGGACGCCGTCCAGCTAAGGAACCGGTTGAGGAGAATGGCGAGGAACGTTGCCAGGCCGTACATGGAGATCACAGAGGACGGAACGCTCCGCTTCGGCATAGCTGAATACGATGACCTCGACGGACTCTACGAGTTCCTCGTCAGCGAGGCCGAGGTTCCGGAGGAGTGGCTCTACGTAAACAGGGAGAAGGGCAGGATCGAGATGCCCGAGGAGGTCGCTGTTGAGCTGGCCGAGGCCATCGAAGGCGACGTGTGGTTCTTCATCGTGGAGGAGTACCCAACCTTCGACAGGATGGAGGTCGAGAGGATTCCCCTGCCCTGACCCCCTATTATGAAAACCGAAATGATTATAAAAACCTTGGATTTTATAACAGCGGGTGATGGTTTTGAGCTTCGAGGCCTCGCTCGAAAAGTTACTCGCACTTCTCGACTTCGACCTCTCGGATCCTTTTAAGGACGTTGAAAAGGTTCTCTGCATCGAACCCCATCCCGACGACTGCGTAATCGGTCTCGGGGGCACGATAAGGAAACTCACCGAGATGGGAAAGGAGGTCGTCTACCTCTGCCTCACCGACGGCTCGATGGGAACGACGGATGAAAACGTCAGCGCCCATGAACTCGCCCTGATCAGGAAGCGCGAGGAGGAAGAGAGCGCGAGGATGCTCGGCGTGGAGAGGATAATATGGCTCGGTTACAGGGACACGGAGCTCCCCTACACCGTCGAGGCGAGGAATCAGATAATCAAAGTCCTCAGGCGGGAGAGACCAGATGCCGTTCTTGCCCCCGACCCCTGGCTGCCCTACGAGGCCCATCCTGACCACGTAACCGCGGGAAAACTTGCCCTTGAAGCGGTCTCCTTCTCGCCGCTGCCCAACGTCGTCCCGAGCGACGTCCAGCTCGGAATAAAGCCCCACCAGGTCGATCTCTTCGGTTTTTACTATACGGCGAAGCCGAACTACTTCATTGATATAACGGGGCTCATGGAGCTCAAGCTGAGGGCGATAAGGGCCCACAGGAGCCAGTTCACGGACGATGTCTGGGAGAAGTGGGAGCCATTCCTCAGAACCGTGGCGGAGTTCTACGGGGAAAAGATTGGGGTGAGGTACGCGGAGGGTCTGCGCTTCATGCCCGGGCTCTTCCTCCACATAACCCCTTTCGCCGGGCTTATCTGAGCTCCCGCTCCACGATCCTCTCCATTTCCCTTAGGAACTTCTCAAGGGGCATCACGTCGAGGCCGAACTGCCTCATGTGCTCGTACCTCTCGGGCGACTCGGTGACGAGGAGGCTGTTGGTGGTTATGGCCGTCGAAGCCGCGAGAACGTCCTCAGGATCAACGACCAGGCCCCTCTGGAGCAGGTATCCCTCGATCTTGCTCGCACGGACGATTATCTCATCGCTCAGGGGCACGACGTTGTAGATCTCCTTGAGCAGGCCGAGTTCCCTCTCGACGTTCCTCTTCAGGTAGGCCTTGGCGGCCAGGTAGTTGTACAGGCTCAGGACAGGGACGTAGACCGTGAACTTGGCGAGGGTTATCTCGAGCTGCCTCTTCCTGTTCGCGGTGTGCATCTTGAGGAGCGCGATGCTGTCAAAGGTTATCTCCTGCGGCAGGGGCATTTTCAACTCCCCTTCTTCTTTTTAAGGACGTTGAGCAGGGTCTCCGCCTCGTCCTCGCTGACAATGATATCATCAACCTTCTTGTCGAGCTCGACCAGGTGCCAGACCTCTATGAGCCGCTGGAGAACCTCGTCGTAGGACCTCGCATCGAGCCTGTCCTTGAGCATCTTTATCTTCTTCCACGTGCTCTCATCCACCGCTATCGTCTTCATTCGATCCCCTCCTCGATGACCTTTTTGTAAGTTTCAACGCTCCTTCTCCTCGGGATCCTCTCCTTGGTGAGCAGATCGACCTCGTAGAGTCCGAAGCGGATTTTAAAACCCATCGCCCACTCGTAGTTATCCGTTAGAGCCCAGTGGAAGTAGCCCCTGACGTCCGCGCCGCCCTCAATCGCCTCGCGCATGGCCGCGACATGTTCAACTATGTACCTCGGGCGGAGTATGTCCTTCGAGTCCGCTATGCCGTTCTCGGTTATGTAGACCGGCTTTCCGTAGGAGCTCGCCTCGAGGGTTGAATCGTACAGGCCCCTCGGATAGACCTCCCAGCCGAAGTCGCTCGTCGGGTTGTTGTCTGGGGAGACGCTGTTGGGATCGCCCGAATAGCCGTAGCCCTCCGCTCCCACGAAGCTTATCAGCGGCAGCTCCTCGAACCTCGGCTCAACCCACTTAACCACTTCCCTCGTGTAGTAGTTGTTCCCTATCCAGTCGTTTCTCTTCACGTGGTCTATCCTGACGGGATCGCCGCTGACGTCGAGGTCAACCCTTCCCCTGTTGAGTGCCTCAAGGAAGAGCCTGTTGTGGAAGTAATCGTAGTTCTCGGCCGCTTTCACGTCCCTCTCGTCGCTGGGGTCGAGGGGATACGCCGGGATTATGTTGAGGATTATCCCCACCGGCGCCTTCGTGTGCTCCTTTATGGCATCGTAGGCCCGTGCGTGGGCAACCATCTGGTTGATGATCACGCGCTTGGCCGCCTCTGGATTGAGGATCCCAGGCGGCCAGCCGACGTAAGGTGCCAGATAGCCGAGCTCGACGGTAACCATCGGCTCGTCGAAGGTCGCCCAGAAGTCAACCAAGTCGGAGAACTTCCAGGCAACGTAGGCGCTGAACTTAACGAACTCGATTATGCTCCCCTCGTCAACCCAGCCCCTGGCTTTACTTCCATCGAAGTCCGCCCTCGTCCAGAGGGGATCGTGAACCCAGAGGGGCAGCGTCTGGTGGTTCAGCGTGACGAAGGTCGTGAAGCCGAGCTTTTTGAGGTTCCTGAGAACGGCCCGGTAGTGGAGCAGTTCTCTTCTGTTTGCCAGCCGATCGAGCTCTTCGAGTGCCTCCTTTGGCACTTTAACGCGCCTGATAAGGCCGTAACCGTCCCTCTCAACCTTCACCTCAACTCCCCAGGTCGGGCACGGAAAGATCCTGCTCCACTCTATCGTGAGCTGATACGCGTTCGTCCCGAGGTCCTTGGCGAGGCGGTGGTCTATCTCGTAGAGGTCGTAGTTGTTTATCCCGTCCTCGGGCAGGTCGCCGCTTACGAGATCGTTCTTTATGTTGAAGGGATCCCTGACCCACGCCCACCAGTCGCTCCTGGAGTCGATGTTCCTCCTCAGCGGGTCGCCCATCTCGAACTGAAACGCCGACTGCACAACACCCCAGATGAACCCTGACATGCCGTCTCACCGCTCACTGTTATAACTCTGGAAAGATTTGTGGTTTTCATGCCTTTTATAGTTTTTGAGGGGCGGCTCCCCAGGGCCTTGTAAAATGCCCACAAATTATACATTCCCGGACAAACCCGTCTACCAAAAAGCTTATATAGAACCGGGGAATGTTATAAAATTGACATCCTTTATAATGAGGTGACGAACTATGAAAAGGTATCTGGCCGTGGCCTTTGCGGCCCTGATGCTCGGCAGCGTTTTTGGTTTTGGGTTCGTGAGCGCCTCGGAGTATCCGAGAAACGAAACGCTCTACACGGCAAACAGCGCACCGCCGACCAACGCCAACCCCTTCTGGGGCGGCAACATCCTCGGCCTTGACGGTCTCATCTTTGAACCCCTCGCGATGCTGAACTTCATGACCGGTGAACTGAAGCCCTGGCTCGCCGAGAGCTGGAAGTGGGTAAACTCAAACACCTTTGAGGTCAAACTGAGGCCGAACCTCAAGTGGCAGGACGGAAAACCGCTCACTGCTGAGGACGTCAAGTTCTCCTACGAGTACTACCAGAAGATAGGGATCAGGAACTGGACCAAGCTCGGCCTCAAGGAGATAAAGGTCGTCGACGACAGGACCGTTGATTTCATCTTCGACGGCACTCCAAACTACCAGCTCTGGCAGCTCCAGCTCTTCTACGGCTGGGGACAGGGCGCCCTCATAATCCCGGAGCACATCTTCAAGGACATCGATCCGGCCAAGGTTAAGAAGATGACCTTCCTCGGCGACGAGCAGAAATATCTTGTCGGTTCTGGCCCCTACAAGCTCAAGGAGGTCGTTCAGCAGCAGAAGGCCATCCTCGAGAGGAACGACGACTGGTGGGGCAACAAGGTCTTCGGCAAGCCCGCTCCGAAGTACATAATCCAGCTCTACGTTAAGGACAACTCCCAGGCCGCGAACATGTTCATCAAGGGTGACCTCGACGTCGGAACCTACTACATAGACATCGTGCAGGCCAAGAAGCAGAACCCGCATCTCGTCAGCTGGCTCGATAAACCGCCGTACTTCCCGCCCGTCGCGCCCGTTCTGCTCTACTTCAACACCAAGAGGCCCCCGATGGACAACCCGCAGTTCAGGCGCGCCATAGCGATGGCTATAAACCCGGAGCAGATCAACAAGAACGGCCCGATCAGCGGAAAGCCCTCGGAGATACCCTTTGGCACGGGCCTCCTCCAGAAGTGGGGCGACAAGATCGGTCTTGAGAGCCTGATCAGCCAGTACGGATGGAAGTACGGGGACATAGCGGAGGCCAACAAGATACTCGACCAGCTGGGCATGAAGAGGAACTCAGACGGCTGGAGAACCTACAACGGCAAGGTCATCGAGTTGCACCTCGTCACCTGCGCCGGCTGTTCCGACTGGATTTCGACCGCCGAGATAATCCAGAACCAGCTCAGCGCCCTCGGAATAAAGGTCGTCATCGACAAGTACGACTGGGGGGCAATGATGGACAAGTTCCACAAGGGCGACTTCGACCTCGGCCTCCACTGGGCCGGAACCTTCCAGCCGACCGCTTACGCGGTCTACAACGCCCTAATGAGCAAGGACGGTGCAGCTAACTTCGGCAACTACACCAACGAGCAGGCCCAGCAGATACTCGACGAGTTCGCCAAGACCACCGACCCGAACAAGGAGGCGCAGTACATAAAGGAGCTCAGCGAGATATGGCTCAAGGACGTCCCGGCCGTTCCGGTTTACATGGCGACGCTCTTCTACGAGGCCAACACCCAGTACTGGACCAACTGGCCCAACGAGAAGAACCCCTACGGCGTGCCCATATTCTGGGCCAAGTACGGAACCTGGGGAACGGCCTTAGCGCTGCTCGGCGTCAAACCCGCCAGCGCCACCACGAGCACAACCACAACTACGACCCAGGGAGGGGCCTCAACGACGCCCTCGCCATCGCCCAGCTCAACCACAACCTCCGAGAAGGGCGGCTGGAAGCTCTGTGGGCCGGCCGCACTGGTCGGTCTCGCAATCGTGCCGCTGCTCCTGAGGCGGAGAAGGTAAAACCTCTCCCGTTTTTCTTTACTTTGATGAAGATACCAGGAGGGTAAGCGATGGGATTCAAGAAGTACCTCATGCGCAAGGTCGTCGTGTACGGAATAACCTTCGTGTTCGCCGTGACCATCAACTGGCTGCTCCCGCGGCTCATGCCCGGGAACCCGATCGAGGCGATGATGGGCAGGAGCGGTGCGGTGAGCGAATCCCTCGTGAAGTTCTACGAGGAGCTCTACGGGTTGAACCAGCCCCTGTGGAAGCAGTTCGTGAACTTCTGGGTCAACATCCTTCACGGGGACCTGGGCTACAGCATGCTGTACAACGCCCCGGTTTCGAGTATAATCAAGCACGCCCTCCCCTACGACATAGCCATCCTCCTCCCGGCCATACTGGCCAGCTGGGTTGTTGGAAACTGGCTCGGCGCGATCGCCGGCAAAAACAAGAGGTACGACAGGTACACGATGCCGGTTTTCTACTTCCTCGCGAGCATGCCCTACTTCTGGTTCGCCATGATTCTCGTCTACGTTGTGGGGGTTAAACTCGGCTGGCTCCCCTATTCTGGTGCCTACGCCCCCGATCTAACCCCGAGCCTCTCTCTAACCTTCATACTGAGCTTTCTGAAACACTGGATTCTGCCCTTCCTGAGCCTCTTCATAGTCATGATCGGTAGCTGGGCGATTGGGATGCGGAACATGATAATCTACGAGCTTGAGGCGGATTACGTCCGCTATTTAGAGGCCCTCGGCGCGAGCGAGAAGCTAATGACCAAGCACGCCTACAGGAACGCCATCCTGCCCCAGGTGACAGGCCTGGCCCTACAGCTCGGAATGATGGTGGCCGGGGCGATTGCGACGGAGATAGTCTTCAACTACCCTGGAATCGGCGTGCTCATAATGAACGCGGCACTCAACCAGGACTACTTCCTCCTCCAGGGAGCTTTCCTCATCGTCGTAATCTCGGTCCTCGCGGCCAACTTCCTGATTGACATAATCTACGCCCTCATAGACCCGCGCGTCAGGGCGAGCTACACGGAGGGTTGAGGATGGCGAGGAGAAGCAGGTTAGAGGTCGTTAGGATCGCCTTCAGGAACAGGAAGTTCCAGTTCGGATTCGGCTTACTCGCGTTCTTCATCCTCTTCGCACTCATCGGCCCGCTCTTCACACCCTTCGCGTGGAACGGCCTCTACTACGAGAAGATCCAGGGGATCCCGATTGCCTCATACGGCACCAAAACGCTACCGCCGATGAGCCACGAGAACATCACGACGTACACCGGAAAGGAGGTCAGGGTTCTCCACATCCTGGGAACGAACATCAACGGACAGGACCTCTACGCGAGGCTTGTCTACGGTTTGAGAACCAGCCTGTGGATAGCGTTCCTCGCGGCGGTGATAGGGACCGCCCTGGGAATAACGATAGGCCTCGTCGCCGGCTACAAGGGCGGCTGGGTTGATGAGCTGCTCATGATGTTCACCAACATAATGCTTGTAATCCCCTCGATAGTGCTCCTGATCCTCGTCGCCGCCTACCTGTCCGCGAGAACGCCGGAGATACAGGCGGTTATAATCGGCCTCACGGGCTGGCCCTGGGTCGCGAGGGCCGTTAGAAGTCAGACCCTTTCGCTCAAGAACAGGGAGTTCGTCCATCTCGCGAAGCTCGCCGGTTTGAGCGACCTCAAGATCATCTTCACCGAGGTAATGCCCAACATGATCTCCTACATCTTCATGGCCGGAATCCTGCAGTTCAGCGGTGCAATCCTCGCGAGTGCGACCCTCGACTTCATAGGCCTCGGGCCAACCACAATGGTCTCCCTCGGAAACATCCTCCAGAGGGCCATAGCCTACAACGCCCTCCAGTTCGGCTGGTGGTGGTGGTTCATTCCGCCCGGGCTGATCATAACCCTCATCATCACGGCGCTGTTCTTCATCAACCTCGGCCTGGAGGAGGTCTTCAACCCGAGACTGAGGAGGGAGTGAAATGGCAATGCTCACCGTTGAAAACCTCAAGATCTACTACTCAACGCCCCTCGGCTACGTTAGGGCTGTTGATGGGGTTAGTTTTGAGGTTAGGGAGGGGGAAGTCTTCGGAATAGCCGGCGAAAGCGGTTGTGGTAAGTCAACCCTCGTCCACTCCCTAATCCTCAGAAAACCCCCAATGACCCACATGGGCGGCAAAGCCCTCTTCAAAGGCAAAGACCTCATGACTCTCCCCCCAGAAGAATCCAGAAAAATCCGCTACACAGAACTCTCAATCATCCCACAGTACGCAATGAACGCCCTCAACCCAACCAAAAAAATCAAGGACATCGTCTGGGACTTAGCGAGAGAACACGGCCTCACAAACCGGGAAGAAGTCGAGAAACTCCTCCGCGAGAGGCTGAAAATGGTCAAACTCAGCGAAAAAGTAGCCGACATGTATCCGGTTGAGCTGAGCGGCGGAATGCGGCAGAGGGCAACAATGGTCGTCTCAACTTTACTCAACCCCGATCTCCTCATCGCGGACGAGATTACTTCTGCCCTCGACGTCACGACTCAAAGAGTAGTCATCGAGCTCCTCCACCACTTCATGAAGGAGGGCATTGTAAAATCCATCATCTTCGTCACGCACGATCTGGCCTTACTCGACAAAATAGCCGATAGAGTCATGATCCTCTACGCTGGAAAAGTCGCCGAAATCGGGCCAACAGAAGAAGTCATCAACAACCCGGCTCATCCCTACACACAACTGCTTCTAAACTCTCTCCCGAGGATGGGAGTACAGTACAAAAAGCAAAAACTCCGCGGAATTCCAGGCTACCCGATCAGTTTGCTCAACCCGCCGGAAGGCTGCCGCTTCTACACGCGCTGCCCCTATGTCCTCGACAAGTGCCCGAGTGAGGAGCCAAAACTCGTGAAGGTTGGGGACGAGCATTACGCCGCCTGTCATCTCCTCGGGGGTGAAAGCCAATGAGCGAACTTCTCAGGGTCGAGCACCTCACGAAAATCTTCACTTCGGGCCTCATTGGGGGCTTTGAGATTCGCGCGGTGGACGACGTCAGCTTCACTATGAAGAAGGGCGAGATTGTTTCCCTCGTCGGCGAGAGCGGGAGTGGTAAGACGACGATTGGAAAGCTCATCCTCCGCTTGATTCAGCCGACGAGCGGAAGGATTCTCTTTGAAGGCAAAGACGTTCTGAAGTTCGGCAAGAAAGAGTTGAGGCGGGATTATTATCGCCAGGTTCAGGCTGTCTTCCAGGACCCCTTCGCCAGCTTCAACCCCCTCCACCCAGTAGACAGAGCGTTCGACCTCGTCTTCAACTCATACTTTCCGGACGTCGGCAGGAGCGAGCGGGAGGAGATGATCGATGAGGCCCTGACCCAGGTGGGCCTCAACCCGGAGGAGGTTCGCGGAAAGTTCCCGCACCAGCTCAGCGGCGGCCAGCTCCAGAGAATCCTCATAGCGAGGGCCTTACTGCTGAAGCCGAAGCTCCTCATAGCTGACGAGGCCGTTTCGATGCTCGACGCATCAACGAGGATTGATGTTCTAAACCTTCTCGGCGACTTCAGGGACAAGTACGGAACGTCCGTTCTCTTCGTGACGCATGACTTGGCGCTCGGCTACTACATCAGCGACACGACGATTATCATGTACCGTGGGACGATTGTGGAGATGGGCGACACCGAGAAGGTCTTCCACAACCCGCTCCACCCCTACACCCAGATGCTCCTTGAGAGTGTGCCGGATTTGAATGTGAAGTGGGAGTTCAAGGGGATCGAGCCGGAGAAGGAGGAGGGGGCGGTTTACTCTATTCAGGGTTGCCGTTACGCGCCGAGGTGTTCTAAGGCTCGGGAAATTTGCTTTAGAAGCCGTCCCGAGCTCCGCAAAGTCGAGAAAAACCACTGGGTTGCCTGTCATCTTTACGGGGGTGGTTGAATGCACGCGACGATCAGGGAGATTCGGAAGCTGCCCGAGGGGATAATGAAAGCCCAGAGGGCCTTTGAGGACTTCATAGCAGATCACGAGTTTCGGTTACCGGGGGAGATAGTTTACACCGGCTGTGGAAGCTCACACTTTTTGGCAAAGCCGCTGGCCATGGCAACCACCCACCTCGGGGGCAGGGGAGTGGCCCTCCCCTGCTCCGAACTCTTCTATGCGAGGGAATGGTACAGCATAGGGGAGCCCGAGCTTTTGGTGTCGATATCCCGCTCGGGGGAGACGACCGAGGCCATAAAGGCCCTTGAGGCCCTGAACGTGCCGAAGTTAGCCATCACGGCCTACGAGAGCACTCTCTCAAGGAAGGCGGACTACGCGCTCATCGTTCCAGTCCACGAGGAGAGCGTGGTCATGACCCACTCGTTTCCGGCTTTTTACTTCGCCTACCTCCAGCTGCTCCTCCACTCCCGCGGGAGGGAAACCTTCGAGGCAGGGGCACTCTCGTCGCTCGCGGGGGAGGTGCTCGAGAGCGAGGAGAAGGTGAAGGGCATAGTCGAGGAGTTCGACTTCAGGAACGTCATCTTTCTCGGCTCTGGGATACTGTACCCGATAGCCCTCGAGGGAATGCTCAAGATGAAGGAGATGGCCGTCTTCTGGAGCGAGGCCTATCCAACGTTCGAGGTGAGGCACGGCTTCAAGTCGATAGCCGACGACGGAACGCTCGTCGTTCTCCTCGTTGGGGAACCGTTTGACTGGCACGAGAAGCTTACGAGGGAGTTCCAGGGTCAGGGTGCGAGGGTTCTAACAGTCGGGAGGCGCGACACGGGGGCGGACTACTTCGTAAGGGTTCCCGCGGGGGAGGAACTCCTCGCCCCCGTCCTGTACCTGCCCGTGCTCCAGCTCTTGGCGTACCACAAGGCCGTGTCCCGGGGCATGGACCCCGACCGGCCGAGGTTTTTGAGCAAGGTCGTTAAGTGGTGATGCTCATGGGGAAGGTTGGCTTCAACGATAGGGTTTACCTGCTCGACGGAAGGCCCTTCCAGGTGAAGGGGGGAACGCTCCAGTTCTTCCGCGTCCCGAGGGAGAGCTGGAGGGAGAGGCTGGAGAGGATGAGGAGGCACGGGCTCAACACGGTAGACACTTACGTCGCCTGGAACTGGCACGAGCCCGCCGAGGGAACGCTCGACTTCACCGGGGAGACGCACCCCCAGAGGGATCTGGTGGGCTTCCTTGAGCTTGCTGAGGAAGTTGGCCTGAAGGTCATAATAAGGCCGGGCCCCTACATCTGCGGCGAATGGAGAAACGGCGGGATACCCGACTGGCTGATCAGAAAACACCCCGAGATCCTTGCAAAGGGCCCGAAAGGACCACTGCCCGGGGACATCTACTACCCACCGATTACCTACCTCCACCCCACCTACCTCGAGGCCGTCTCGAAGTGGTACGAGGCCGTTCTCCCGATAATCAAAGACTACCTCCACACAAACGGCGGGCCGATAATAAGCGTCTCCATAGACGACGAGCCGTCCTACTGGGAGACCATCTTCCAGCCCTTCCTCACCGACTACAACGAGATCATCACCCGTCCGGGTGGTCTGTGGGAAGAATGGCTTCGCTCCAACCACACCATCGAGGAACTGGGGGAGAGATACCGGGGCGAGTTCAGCGATTACTCCGAGATCCGGCCGCCGGAAAGCTTTGAGGAGCCCCTGACGAAGATCCTCGACTGGCACCGCTTCAAGCTCTGGATGATCAACGAGTACGTGAAATACCTCTACGGCATCATGGAGCGCTACATCGACGTGCCGGTGAGCATACTCGACCCCTATCTGCTCCAGCTCGCGTGGAGGCACTTCTTCAGGTACATCAAGGAGAAAAACCTCCGGATCCACGTCTGGACCGAGTTCTGGTATTCATTCTACCGCTCCTTCGACTTCAAGGAGGACAGGCTCGGCCACCTCTACTTCAAGACCGGGGTCTACCGCTACCACCTCCGCAAAACGGGAACACCGCCGCTGAGCATAGAGACGCAGGTTTCCCTGGCCCACACCATAGAACCGGACGAGGCGGAGCTCCTCTACGCCCTCCTGCCACCCCTCGGAATACCGAACATCAACTACTACCTCTACGTCGGCGGTGAAAATCCAAAAGGCTACGAATCCCACAACGGCATAACCTGGGACGTCTACTCCCCGATCGGCCTTGATGGAAAGGAAAGGGAGCACGTTGAGGCTGTCAGATACGTTTCCGCAAGCTCATCCGCCCCGGGCCTCAGGGAGGCAAAGCTGAAGCCGAAGGTAGCGGTCGGGGCCTATGAACCCTACGAAGCCCTCAGCCTGTGGGGCTACGAGGGCCTGAAGGAGAGCACCGACCTCAACGAGTACCTCCTCGGCGAGCGCGGCCTCTTAACCCTTCTCGCGATGAGCAACACCCCCTTCGACGTCGTTGACCTCGAAGACGCAACTCTAGAGGAGCTCCTGAACTACCGCCAGCTCTGGGTCTACTCCCTCGACTTCATGGGCAGGGAGGTGCAGGAGAAGCTCGCGGCCTTCGTTTCAAAGGGGGGTAACCTCGTCGTAATGCCGACCCTCCCGGAGTACGACGAAAACCTCAGGCCATGCACGCACCTCTCCGACTTCCTCGGCGTGAGCGTTGAAGGCGGAAAAGCCAGGAGGAACCCGAGGCTCGTGCAGTTCTCCAGCGTTTCAGCGGACGGAATAGACAGAATGCTGGTCAGGAACGTCGTCCGGGAGGTTCGGGGGGGAGAGCCGATCGCCTTCATGGACGGAAAGCCGGTCGGCGCTATGGTGAGGAAGGGCTCCGGAAGCGCCATAGTTCTCGGCTTCAGACTGCAGTACTACGTGAGCCACCACGACCTCCACAGAAAGTTCGTGTGGAAGCTGAAGGAATTGCAGGGCGTAAAGGAGGACTTCTCCACCACACATCCGGACATGATAGTCCTGCCGATGGAAGGCGACGGATACGCGTACGTAGTCGTCTCAAATCCCAGGGGACACAGAATCGGGGGAAGGGTAAGGTACCGCGGCATTGAGCTCCCCGAACTGCTGGGGGAGATTGAAATGAGGAAGCGCGGCGTTCTATTCCTCCCCGTCAACGTGAAAGCAGGAAATACGGTGGTACACCACGCTACGGCGAGTTTAGTCGGGGTCGAGGGGGACGTGCTACGCTTCAGGAACCACCTCTCAAACCTCAGCGAGGTCTCGATAACGGCGAGTGCGGTGAAGGTCATCGGGGGGACGATAGTGGACGAAGCCGAGAAAGGGGACAGGGTAACGCTTGTCATCAAACACGAAAATGACACATTCGAGCTCGAAGTGCTCTAAACCTCCGGACAGTTCACTGTTTTATCTCCACACTCAGCCAAAACTTTTTTAGCTTTTGAAGTAACAGATCCCGGGGATGGCGATGAAAAGGTTGCTCCCGGTAATTGCCATCGTTGCCATCATCGTTGCCTCGGTTGCCCTAACCCACCACAGGGGCGAAAACCACGGCCCTAAAACGAAGGAGTGCGGGCTCACCTCGACCAACGCCACGTTCCACTGCAGTCCTGCTATCCTGGGTTTCTGGGGAACGTCCGCAGTGAAGCCGCTCAACGACACAAGCTTCGTCGGCTTTTCGGAGATCTACGTGTACAAGACGGAAAACGGGGATCCGTTCGACGCCTTTTTCCACTCAGTTAAGAGCAACTGGACGGCGGAGATGGGGCTCGTCCCACCATGCAGGCTGTGGGGAGGTGCGTGGGAGTTCGAGACGCCCCTCCAAACGGTGGAACTGATCAGGGAGATAGACTATGGAATTAAGAACTGCACTGACGGAGTCTTCAAGCCGAAGCCAGAGCCCGTCGCAAAAGCCAACGCAACGTACGGAACGGTTGAGATCGCCTACTACTTCGTCCCCATCAGGAGGGATGCGTGGCTCTTCACGCCCGAGCCCGTCTTCGGAGGCTCGGTGTCGGAAAAAGGGCTCAGCGCCAGTTGCAGCTGCACTCCCGAGGAGATCGCGAAAGCCCTCGAAGACAGAATTCTGGCGCTGAACTTCACCAGGCTTACAGCAACCGAGGGCATAATCACCGCCGGGCCCATAGACGTGACGTTCATCGGCCTTTACAGAAAAGGCGACGAATACCTCTACCTCGAGTGCGCGAGGATAGAAGGCATGAACCTGGCGAGGATCCTTCTGGTCAAAGGCCCCGAAGGTGCAGTCAGGCCGTACTTCCAGCTGATCGAGAACGGCCCGTGAAGACTGTTTTCATCTTCACTTTTCAACCACTCGTCCTCCCGTTCGTGAGCAGCTTGTACGCCACCGCAAGTACCTAACGATGGTACAGGCGAGGGACTTCGAAAGGGTTATCTACCCCCGGAGATATTAGCCGCCATGCGGGTCTTTGTCAGGGACTACCTCCTCCCCTGGTTGCTGACGGTTGGGTTTTGGCTCGCTATCTGGATTTTCGTCCGTCAAATAAGGGAAAACCTCAACGCCGTGAACGTTTTCGTTGCCTTCATTCTCCTCGTTCCGTTCCTCCTCGTGGCGCTTCACTTCGCTGGAAAGACCCTTGAACGCTACGGTTACTCGCGGGAGGACCTAAAGCGTCTTCCCGAGATAATCGAGAAAACCCACGGCAGGCTCTACCTTCCAAAGGAGATCTTCGAGACCGTGACCAGAGCATTGATGTTCTGGGGATTGGTTGCCACGGCCGTCGTGATGACGGAAAATCCACTAAAGGGGATTCTCAACGGGGTCGCGATATTTGTGCGTATCTTTGCCCTCTTTGTTCTCCTCGTCTCAATGGTTCTGTGGGTCATGGATTTTCCATTCGCAATCTACAAACTCTTTAAAGGAAGAGATCTGAGCAGAGACTTTTTAGTTGAGATGATGAGGCAGAACCTCCTCTACACGTTGACACTCATCGCTGTTAGGTTCATAGCACTTCATTCGAGTTATCCGGCCGGCAATGACCCCATAGGAGAGGTAATGGCCATCGGCAGGAAAACCGGTCTGGTGGCCTCACTCCTTGAGCTTTCAGGCCTGAACTTCCTTTATTGCCTCATCGGCCTCTATCTTCCGGAGAAATCAAGGAAACTGACCGCTCTGGCGCTGACGATCATCGTGGTTCTTCAGCTGTGGATCGCACGGAGGATTGTTTTTGGTTAAAGAAAAGAGAAGGGCGAAAGCTTAACCAGTGTACCAGGCTCTACGACCCTCTCAGGATTAGCTTGACCACGGGGTCGGCCAGTCTGTACTCCCGGTTCTCCTCCTCAACCCACCCCCTCTTCTTCAGGTTCTTGAGAAGTTCGTACAGCCTCGGTTCTGGAGTCTTCATACCCTTCACGGCGAGGTAATCCCTTATCAGGCCCCACCTGCTGTAGCCGAGGGCTATCGCCCGTAAAATCTCAGTGTACCTCCTGCTCCTCCTCTCAAGCTCCCCCAGATCACCGAACAGCAGGCCCTTTGCAACGTTGAGCGTCGCCTCCATTGCCTTTTCGAAGTCTTTCGTCTCAAGGTATTTCACGCCGAAGAGGACGAGCCAGCCAAGAATTCCGTCAAGGATTGATACGGCGCGGTCCATGGTGTCTTCGCCCACATCAAGGCCAGCCCCTCTAAAGCCTGTTCTCAGGAACTCCTTTGAGGCCCCTTCAGCCTAGAGGTCGAACGGCACTTACGCCACCGTAAGTAACTTACGGGGGCATAAGCTATTACATAATCCACGGGGGACGCTCAAATTTAGCCCGCAAATAGAAAAAGATATATTCTCCAACTGCCTACTTTAAACTGCCCGATACAGGGTGGTGATTGTCATGATCTGGAAGAGTAAGCGGCTTGGAATATTACTCCTAATCTTATTAGTGTTGGGCATGGCGGTGCTAAACACGGGGGCAAAGGCCTCGGGAATTTCCCCCGGTGACCCAGACAAGGGGGTTATAGCGTCCCATCAGACTCTAAGAGTGTCCCCGAATACTGCTAAGTATCTTGCAAGAACTGAACTCAACAGGCTCCCATTTTCAGAGCTCAGGAACGCTGAAGTCGGAAAAATGACACTGTTCTATTTCCCCGACGGAAGGCCTGCTTACTATGAAGTTCCACTGCTCAAAGGAGGCAAAGTGATCGGGATTATGTTCGTGCCCGCGTTGAAAACAATGCCCCCCACCTGGATGCAGGTGTTCAAGGGCAACATTCCCATCAGCCAGCAACTGGACAAACTCGCAAAGGAACGGGGAATCACTCACTATCGCTACGTAGTTCTTGGAGCCGCCATCTTTGGAATCCAAAAAGAAGACGGTACTGTGATTGACATGGCGGGCAGAGAGTACAAAATTGATCCCAACAAACCATTCAAGTTTGCAATCGAATCCGAGGGAAACGTTGGGCTCTGGGACTCCCTCACCCGCTGAAGAGCAGGGTATGGACAGCTCGGATAAAAGTTTTATTGGGAATTTTATATTTGAAATTGGTAACATATATGGGGGAAGATTGGTACGAGAGCAAGAAGAGAAGGCTCAGAGAGTTGTACTGGGAACAAAACGATGGAAACCCCTATCTACCCAACGGGTTCCTCGTATACCCACACGAGATTTACGACTTCTTCCTCAGCTTCATAAATCACCCGGGCAGGGTCATAGACCTCGGTTGCGGAAACGGCCTGCTTTTGAGGCACTTAGTCAAGAACTCAGGGTATGGGCTAATCCCTTACGGCGTGGACTTCATAGAGGAGTCAATAGAACAGGCGAAGCGCGAAATACTGCCCGAGTTCGCGGACAATTTCACAGTCGCCAACGTCAGGGACTACGTGCGCGAGATCCCGGACGGGTACTTTGATTTCATCTTCTTTGACCCCTACAACGTCCATCCCGAGGATTTGCCAGAGACGGTGAGCCATCTGATCCGGGTGTGCAGAGCTGGAGGCAGGATCATATTTTACACGTACCACGACGTCCTGGAGTCCCTGAACTTAGAGTGGGTTGGAGACTTCCTGCCGGAGGAGGTCAGAGGGAAACTGGAGAGATTCAACCATCTCGAGGTGTCCGTAGGGGTGTTTGAGAAAAGGGGAAAGGCTAAAAGCCTCACTCCACTTTCTCAATCCCTATCTTCGCCTGAACCTCGGGCCACTCGACGACGTAGCCCTTCGCCTCGCCGAAAATAACCTCGGTCGCCCTGGTTTCCTTCTTTATGTAGTCGAGGTTCTCCTCGAGCAGTTCGCGGTTCTCGTCGGTGGTCTCTATAGTGACGGCGATTCTGTCGTTCACGTCCAAATCAAGGCGCTTGCGCATCTCCTGTATCCTTCTGACGAACTCCCTGGCGAGGCCCTCCGCCAAAAGCTCCCTCGTGAGGGTCTTGTCCACGAAGACCCTTCCACCCTCGAACTCTTCGCTAACGAAGAAGTCAGGCAGTTTCTCCTCGATGGTCAGGTGCTCCCTCGTGAGGTGGAAGGTCTTGCCCTCGATTTCCACGTCCATCTCGCCCTTCTCGTAGAGCTCCCTCCCGTGCTCGTTTATCCAGGCTATCACGAGCTTGGCGTCGCCCTTGAACTTCGGGCCAACTTTCGCGAAGTTCGGCTTGATGACGAGCTCGCGCTCGACCTTTCCGACGACCACTTCTTTGGCGTTGAGCTGGTCGCGCAGGATTCTGTTGAGCCTCTCGACGGCCTTCTTTACTGTCTCGTCCTCGGTCTCGACGATTATCCTCCTGACCGGGTAGCGGAGCTTTATCTTGGCCCTCTGCCTGGCGCTTGAACCCGCCTCGACTATCTTCCTTACCGCCTCCATCTCGCGCTCGAGCTCCTCGTCTATCGCGTTTTCGTCGGGCTTCGGCCAGTCGAGCATGTGGACGCTCTCCACGCCGAGGAACGGCCTGAGCATGTTCTGGTATATCTCCTCGGCTATGTAGGGCGTGAACGGGGCCATCAGCCTCAGCAGGACGTCGAAGACCTTCCAGACGGTGTAGTAAGAGGCCAGCTTGTCCGGGTCGTCGCCCTCGACCCACATGCGCTTCCGGATTAGGCGGACGTACCACCTGCTCAGGTCCTCGACGACGAAGTTGTAGATTGCTCTGGTTGCCTTCGTCAGCCTGAAGGTCTCTATGCCCTCCTCCACGTCCTTTATGAGCCCGTTGACCCTGCTGAGTATCCACCTGTCTTCCTCGCGGAACGGAAGCTCCTCGGGCTTGAGCTTCGTCGGGTCGAAGTTGTCGAGGCTCATGTAGGTGGCGCTGAGCACGTAGACGTTCCAGAGTATGTTGAGCATCCTCTTGACTTGCTCGAGGCCCTTCCAGCTGAAGCGGAGGTTCTCCCAGGGGTTGGTGGCCCAGAGCATGTAGAAGCGGAACGGGTCCCTTCCCTCCTTCTGGACGACCTCCTCGGGCCTTATGATGTTGCCGAGGCTCTTGCTCATCTTGTCGCCCTTTTCATCTAAAACGTAGCCGTGCATGGCAACCGCTCTGTACGGCACGGTGTCGAAGGCTATGACGCTGGCGGCCTGCTGGGAGTAGAACCACTTCGTAACCTGGTCTTCGCCCTCGACTATGAAGTCGGCCGGCCAGAGCTTCTCAAAGAGCTCCTTGTTCCTTGGATAGTCGAGCGAAGCCCAGCTCGCTATACCACTGTCGAACCAGACGTCAACGACGTCCCTGACGCGCTTCATCTCCTTGCCGTTGACCTTTATGATGAATGCATCGACGTAGGGCCTGTGCAAATCTTCTGGGCCAAGCTTCTCCTCTATGACCCTGAGCTTTTCGTTGTAGTCCTCCGGGAGTTCAACGCGCTCGCCGTTAACCTCTATCGCAACGGCGAGCTTGACAAGCTCCTCAAAGCTTCCAACGACGTATATCTCGCCGTCCTCGGCCTGCCATATCGGAAGAGGTATTCCCCAGTACCTCTGCCTGCTTATGACCCAGTCGCCCGAGTTCATGACGCCGTTGTCGTATCTGACCTTCACCCAGTCAGGATACCAGGTGACCTTCTCGTCGTTCTCCTTGATTATCTTGTCCTTGACTTTACTCACCTTGAGGAACCACTGGTCTGTTGCCCTGAAAATCAGCGGGGTCTTACAGCGCCAGCAGTGCGGGTACTTGTGCTCTATCGTTCCAGCCTTGACGAGGTAGCCCTTTCCGCGAAGGTGCTCGATTATCTCCGGGTCGGCGTCCTTGACGTAGACGCCCTTCCACCTGCCCTCGGTGTAGCGACCCTGGTCGTCGACCGGGCTGTAAACAGGCAGACCGTACTTCTGCCCGACCTCGAAGTCTTCTTCACCATGGCCCGGCGCGGTGTGAACCAGTCCTGTACCGTCCTCAAGGGTTACATGCTCGCCGAGGATTACGCGGTGAGCCCACTCGTACTTCTCGCGGAACTCTTTTTGGGCGGGATACTCGTCGAGAAGGACGTGAACGTATCTCACTCCCTCAAGCTCCTCGCCCTTGAAGGTTTCAACTACCTCGCCCTTGACTCCGACCTCAGCAAGAACGCGCTCGACGAGGGCCTTCGCGATTATCCAGTACTCCTCGCCGTTCTCGGTCTCGACCCTGACCTTCGCGTAGTCGTACTCGGGGTGAACGGTAACGGCTAAGTTGGCCGGGAGCGTCCAGGGCGTTGTCGTCCAGATGAGGAGGTACTCGTTCTCCTTGCCCTCGACCGGGAACTTGACGTAGATGCTCGGGTCCTTCCTGACCTTGTACTCACCGCGGACCTCGTGTTCAGCTAAGGCCGTCTCACAGCGCGGGCACCAGTGGAGAACGCGCTTGTCCTTCTCCAAGAGCCCCTTCTCCCAGGCTTTCTTGAGGGTAAACCAGCCCGATTCGATGTACTCGTTCTTTATCGTCATGTAGGGGTTGTCCCAGTCCATCCAGATTCCGAGCATCTTGAACTGCTCGGTCATTATCTTCAGGTTGTTGAGGGCGAACTCCTTACACTTCTTGATGAAGTTGTCGACGCCTATCTCGGTCTCGATGTCCTTCTTGGTTTTGAGCCCGAGGGCCTGCTCGACCTTGACCTCTATCGGCAGGCCGTGCATGTCGAAGCCCGGCTGTCTGCGAACGTTGTAGCCCTGCATCGTCCGGAAACGGATTATCATGTCCTTGATTATCTTGTTCCAGGCAGTTCCAAGGTGTATTGCACCGCTCACGTACGGCGGTCCGTCGAGGAAGTAGTACTTCGGGCCGTTCGCCCTGCTGGCCTTGACCTTCTCGTAGGTGTCGTTCTCCTTCCAAAAGGCCTCTATTTTCTCCTCCAGCTTACCCGGGTTGTATTCCCTAAACTCCGGCTCCTTAATCATGGCAGAACCCTCCCAAGGGTGATAGTTAAGGCTAAGCTAAAAGAGGGCTCAAGTCCCGAAACGGGCGGAGCGAAGGATAAAACACTCCCCCCTCATAAGCATCGGCCAGAATTGGGAAGTTAGCTTATAAGGTTTTTGGGGATTGCGCTTGAGTCATGAATTGTGCAGAAAATGGGTGAGAGATCTATCAACCCCTTCTGTAGATGGCCACTATGAGGATTCCAAGAACGGCCCAGTAAACACCTGCCGGTATCGGGGCTTTGGTAGAGCCCCCAGGGGACTTGTTGCTCGGGATAAAGATAACCTTGATGGGTCCGTTTTGGCTGGAGGTTGGATGTCCCTCCTTAACTCCTGCCACGATCGTAATCGTGCACGAGCTGTCTACACAGCTGTAGTGAGTGCTACCCCCACTCTTAGAGGGGTCGTATGTTATGTCGTAGGTGTCTCCCTCCACGTTGAGAACCACGTGGTAAGGCTGATCCTTGGGGATTATCTTGTCAAAGTAGACGTGGTTCGTGTTGACGTTGTAGACCTTGATCTCAACGGACCTGAAGTCCGCAGCGATAACTGGAGGAAGTCCTGCGAGCAGGATAATCAAGATAGCGAGTACTGCCCTAAGGCCGGAGACCCTCATGGCCGTCCCCTCCTTAAAAGAAGTGCCGCCAGCAACAGGGCCATCGCACCGATCGACCCGAGAGGAACGGGAGCCTTTGTGCCGAAGTCAGCGTGGGTGGGTATGAACTCTATATTGACATCGCCGAGGAAGTCATGGGCATTTGGCCCCGCCCTCACAGTCAGGTTGCAGAAGTTATCATGACAGACCTCCGAGATCGAGTTTCCAGCCGAGGGATCGTACGTCAGATCTATGATGTAGTGGGTGGAGTCAGTATCCACGTGCAGAACCGTGTGGAACGTCTGATCCTTCGGGATAATCTTGTCGAGGTATACGGTATTCCCGTTGTATACTTTGATCTCGATGGCATTGAGATCCCCTGCCACCACGAAAGCAACCCCGCAGATCAGAAAACCCGCAATCAGAAACGAGAGCAGTTTTCTCATTCGATTCACCTCCGCAGGACCGATATAGTGAGCAGAACCCCAAGTGCTATCACCAATCCGGAAGGAAGGGAAGCCTTTGTGCCGAAGTCCGCATGGGTTGGGCTCATCCTTATGCCGATGTTGTCAACCTGAGTGAAACCGCCTCTGTCCACCACTGTAACGTTACATACATTCCCTATACAGCGGGTGTTGGAGACCACATGGGAGGGATGGGGATCGTAGGTCAGATCAATGTTGTACTGCGTTGATCCATCTACAAAATGAATAACCGTATGGTACGGCCTGTCCCTGGGAACCACCTTGTCAAAGTAGACGTGGTTCGTGTTGACGTTGTAGACCTTGATCTCAATCGCGTTGAGCTCATCCGCAATGACCAGGGGAGCAAGAAAGAGCACCGCGAAAAGCAGTCCCACCAGCACAGTTCTGTTCATTGTTCCCACCATCCATACCTCAATGAACTTTCAACTTAAAGTGTTTCCTGCAAAATATATAACGTTTTTGATTTGAAAACAGCACCCCTTCGAAACATTTAATTCCTCAAGTGAATAACATGTGACATGGCGGCCAAAGTGTCCCCAAAGCAGTTTACGAGAACGATCATCCTACTGCTAATCGGAGCGGTTGGGCTCTCAGTTTTGTTCAAGCCCATAGAAAACTATCTGATCACCCTCGTTGCCCGGGTGGCGTTTTTGATCCTGACGCCCGTGAAGGGCGTAAGCCTTGTCGACGGCACAATATACGGGAACGGGATCTCCGTTGAAGTTGTCTATCTATGCACCCCAGCCCCGGTGTTCGGGCTCGTGGTTGCATACTTTGCCCTTACCTGGAGGGGATTGAAGGATCTGATCCTGCTTCCGGTGTCGTTTCTCATAATGGCCCTGTTCGATGGACTGAGGATAGCCGTTATGTTTGTGCTCCTTGAGCACAACTGTTCAATGTTCATAGCCCATGACGTAACAGCCTACGCAAGCTTTCTCGCGGCTATTGGTTTTATCCTGTTTATACGGGAAAAGACGTGATGTGCCCTCCCCGACCGTCCCCCGGTCACTCCTCCCGGAGGCGTGAGAGGGGAGGGCGATCGAGGATAGGAAAAGGAAACTTAAATCCTTTGGCCTTCCAGCAGTGCGCTTAAAAGCCTGCGGAGGGGTTTGTTGTCCAGCCTCTCAAGGGCTTCCTTTATCTCATCCTCCCCAACGCTCTCCCTCGAAACGTAGAGGTACAGCGCGTAGGCGCAGAGCTTTGGATCGCCCTCGCGGAGAATCTCCATAGCCCTGGCCAGGAGGGGATCCTCGAGGAGCCTGTCGGCCAGGGCGCGGATCGCTTCCTCATCGCCCCATTTGAAGGCCTCCTTGAGCGGAAGGTAGAACTCCTTGAGGAGACGCCTCGCCGCCCTCGCCCTCTCATCGATGTCAAAAACCTCCCCCTCCTCCCTTCTCCGGGAGAGATAGTAAGCGACGAGCAGAACAACGACGCCTAAAGCCAGTATGGCGTACACCGCCAGAGAAACGCCCGTTGGAGCGTTGCTTAGGGTTCCCCCGTACCTGGAGCGGAGGAAATATATGATGAGCAACCCGCCGATGAACCACGCGGCGCTCATCCACAGGTACACCGAGAAAGAGGAAGGGGGTTTTGGAACGGGCCTCACCTCGGGAGAGGGAACACTCTCGGCTATCTCTATAACCGCCTGAAGTCGCTTTATCCTCTTCTCGAGCTCATCCAGGACTTCTCCCGGGACGCTCATTCCTCTTCACCAAGGATCACGCGGGCTATCCTCTCCGACACCAGCTGGAGTATTCTCTCCCCCTTCTCGGCGGTCGCCGGCGAGGGGTCGTCGTTGAGACCGTCGGGAAATACCTCCTTTCCTATATCCTTCCTTATCACCCTGACATTTCTCTTAACCTTCCTTCCCCGGGCCTCGCGCATGTTAACGAGCTCGGGCCTCACCGCCAGCATGACGGATGTCTCGTCCTCCCCGGCATGCCCCTGGCTGGAGCACACCGAGAGGATCTCCTCCCTGAAGTCGAGCCACCAGTTGATGAGGTAAACCTCGACGTCGGGGTAAAGCTCTGCCACGTCCTCCGCGGCCTCCGTGAGGGGATAGACGTTCCCGCCGTGCCCGTTGAGAAGGACTATCCTCCTGAAGCCTTCGGCCGCGAGTTCCGCGAGCACATCACCGACGTACATCCTAAGAGACTCGGGCCGGACGTTGATCGTGCCGGGGTAAACGTTCAGGGCAAAGCTGTGCCCGTACCAGATTGGGGGCATGAGAAGGACTTCCTTTCCCCTCTCCCTGATCTTTTGCTCAACCAGCTCGGCTATCCTCACCGGAGCGAAGACGTCAGTTCCGAGGGGCAGGTGCCTGCCGTGGGCCTCAACGCTACCCACAGGCAGTATAACCGCGACAAGCTTGTCCTTGATTCTATCGAACTCGGGCCAGCTCAGCTCCTCCACCCTCACGATTATCACCTGAGGGAATTGGAAAAGGTGCCTATAAGGATTTTCCGTTCTCCCTCAGAACCCGGTAGAATGGAACCGCCCCGATGATAGCAAAAACGTACTGGGTGAAGAACTTGTACACGAAGGCCATCGTTGCAGCCGCGGAAACGTCTCCGATGGCGAGGATAACGCCGAGTTCGTTCCCCCCGATCCCCCCGGGCGTTCCGAAAACACCCCCAAGAACCGTTGAGTAAGCCACTGCAATGAGCCCTTTCCCAATCGGAACCCGTACCCCAAAGGCCCCACCGGTGGCAACGAGGGCGAGGGCCAGGAACAGGGACTGGAGCGGGGCAACGGCAACGGCCCTGAGGAAGGCACTCCTATTGAGCTTGGCCCTCTTCCAGCCGAGGTAGAAGTTCCGTATCCACTCCTCCTTTCCTAAAAGCCGGAAGGGGAACGCCACGAGGGGATAAACGGAGTCCTCGTGAACGACGGCCCAGAGCAGGAAGAGAAGGGCCGGGAGGACCACGAGATCGCCAGATATCACCGCCACCACGCCACCGGGGAGAATCTCCAAAGCGGTTGCCAGGGCAATAACTCCCACCGACTGCCACCAGTTGGGGAGGGCGTACCTGGCCTTCACAATCCCGCCGAGGGCGGAGTTGAGGGTCATCGAGAGGTAGCTCCCGACGAGGTTGAGTTCGAGCAGTCTTTTGAAGGAGACCTCCCTGATCGATGACAGCAGGAAGTACCATATCGCGGTGTAGGCGAGGAACGCCAGAACCCCGAAAAGGAAGACTGCCGGAAAGCATGAGGGGTCAATCCTCGACCAGTCG
Organism: Thermococcus sp. AM4; assembly: GCF_000151205.2. NCBI lineage: Archaea > Methanobacteriati > Methanobacteriota > Thermococci > Thermococcales > Thermococcaceae > Thermococcus > Thermococcus sp. AM4. The sequence goes on along the minus strand of NC_016051.1, from coordinate 2,000,846 downwards.
ATGGAACTCAGCTCCTTCCTCACCCTGTAGGCGAGAAAGAGGCCGAGGAAAAGAGTAAGGAAGAGGGAAAAGTACCTCCTGTTGAGCTTCACTTCCCGTCCTCCAGGAGTTTCCTTACGTAGCGGGGCATCTGGAAGAGGGTCTCGTGCCTCTCAGGATCGTAGTAGTAGAGGTCCAGCTTGCTGGCCCTCTCGACGTCTATCCTGGTGAAATCGACGTCACCCTTCACACCGACGAGGAAGCTCCAGGGCGAGGCGTAGCCGATGACGGGGAAGCTGAAGTAGTAAACCCTGTCGAAGACCTTCTTCATCGCCCTGTATGCATCGAGGAGCTCGTTGGTGAAGAGGTAGACGCTACCGGCCTGGGTGACGTAGAGGCCCCTTTCGTTGAGCTTCTCGTAGGCCGAGCGGTAGAACTCCTCGGAAAAGAGGAGCTTCGCCGGGCCGACGGGATCGGTTGAATCGACGATTATGACGTCAAAGCGCTCGTCGGTTTCTCTGAGGTACTTCACGCCGTCCCCGATTATGAGCTCGGCCCTCTCCTCCTCGCCCTTTATGAGGCGTTCGAGGAGATCCTTCGCAACGTCGAGGTAAAGGTAGGAAGCCTCAACGACCCCCTCGTCGATCTCAACCATCGTGGCCTTTTCGACGGTCTCGTGCCTGAGGACTTCCCTCAGGGTTCCTCCGTCCCCACCACCTATGACGAGAACCCTCCTGGGGTTCGGGTGCGCGAGCATAACCGGATGAACGAGCGCCTCGTGGTAGCTCTCCTCCCCAACCTCCACGAGCTGAACGGTGTCATCGAGAACCAGAAGCTTTCCAAATCCCTCGGTTTCATAGATCTCGAGCCTCTGGTAGTCTGTCTGAATCGCGAAGAGCCTCCTCTTGACCTTGAAAGCCACACCGTAGCCCCTCGGGTACCATTCGATGAAGGCACCCTCCATCTCGTTGAATCCCATGCTCACCACCACGTTTAGCTTAACCTCGGGGTTTTAAACCTATCTGGGCGGAACAAAGTTTATAAAACACCGCCCGCAAACCCGAGTGATGAGTGAAATCAAAATCAGGAAAGAGCTCTTTCAGAGGATCAAATCCCTCGCCGGGGAGATAGAAGACGGTCTGAGGTACGGGATCCCCCATCTCGTCGGCGAGATCGTTCTGGAAAGCGATGATCCGAGTGTTGAGCTCACGGTGACGGTCTTTTCCGGCTCGTCCCACTGGATCCTCCTGAGGGAGGGGAACTCGGTCTTGTTCATGATGCCGGTCGAGGGTTCAAACCCCAGGAAGGCGTTTCTGGATCTGTGGGCGTTCCTCAAAGGCAGGGGTGAGGGTAAAAGGCTAGAACCCGGGGTTACGATCAAAGGGGTCCTCAAGACCTTCCTCCAGAGGAGGGGCTACAACGTCATATGGATGAACGTGATGGGCGGGGAGAACAGCGGTTACGTCGAGGTTTTAGCCTCGAAGGGGGAAGCCAGGTACAGGATGACCTTCGAAAAAAGAAAGGCGGACGAGTTCGTCCTCATAGACATGGAGCGGCTTTAGTAGGGGAACATGACGACAGCAGCAACAACGGCGGCGGGCTTTTCCTTGACAGTTATCTCGGCTGAGACTGCCTTGAACTCTTTGAGCTTCCAGCCGCGAACTGCGAAGCCTTCCTCGACCATTTTCCTGACCATTTCTTCGGCCTCTTCCTTCGTGCAGTAGCCGGAATACTCGTAGATCAGGCCGCCTTGGTTGCCCTCGCTTATGCCGACGCCGAGCGCAGCGCTTATCGTCATCCCAGGCTCGTCGCTCTCGATGTGCGCGTAAACCGTCGGGAGGAGCATCCCTATCGGAACGTCGTGGACCTTCTCGATCCATTCTATGTGGGCGGGTATAACGCTGCTGAGCTTGACTAGATTAACGTTCCCTATGCCGAGCTTTAGAAGGGCGTTATCGAAAGCGTTGAGCTTCGTTCCTCCTTCTGCGGCAGCAGCACCCATGAAAGCCCTCTTGGGCGTCATCCAGCTCATCTTAACCACCCATCTCACTTTACAGCTACCCGTTCCCTCATCGCGGGACTTATAAACCTTTCCCACCCGAACGGCGGAGGAGGGAAAGGCCCCTGCCGATCGTTGCCGCGAGGAAAATGCCCCCGATGGACGTCAAAGCCGATATCGAGTAGAGCTCGCCGGTTAAGACGCCGTAGGAGTTTCCGAGGTCCGAGACGAGCAGGCCAAGGATCCCAAAGCTCACAAGCCCTGTGGCTTTGGCAATTGAGCTGACGAGCCTTCCGTCCCACGTCAGAACGACGGTCAGGAGGAAGCGGACGAAGTAGATGGCCAGGAAGAAGTAAACCGTCGCGAGGGTAACCTCAGCCCTGAAGTTCATCCCGCGCCAGGCGAAGAATATCGGGGCGAAGATGCCGTAGGTAACGCCGCTCAGGATCGTCTCAAGCCTCTCGTACTGCCTCGTTCCCACCAGATCGCTGTGGAGTATCAAACCGGCCAGGAAGGCACCTATCGTGAAGTGCATTCCAACTTCCTCGCTTATAAAGCCGAGCGTTGCCGCGAAGATCATGAAGGCCCCGAAGACGGCCTCGTCGCTCCTGAGGCGCCTGAGCTGAGTTACCAGCCAGACCTTGTGCTGTATTCCGATCTTGTAGTTGAGGTAGAGCACGCCGCCTATGAAGAGAACCTGCTTCACGACCGTTATCGCGAGATCCGCCGGATCGTGGGCCTCCTTGAAGTTGGCGAGTATGTACACGAGAACGAGTATGGCAACCTCGCTTATTATGGCGTACGAGAGGGCCACGTGGAGGTAGTCCTCACCGAAGAAGCGCTTTATCCGGACGACTATGGGGGCGCTGGCAACTGCAAGGATCGCGGCCGCGAGGACGTTTCCGGTGGACACAGAGTAGCCGGTGAAGGGCAGGGTTATGAAGAACATAACCGCGAGCGTCACTAGGTAAACGGGAAGGGCCTTTTTGCCGCCCATGCGGAGCTCCTCAGCGGTTATCTCAAGGCCCGCGAGGATCATGAGGAAAAATATTCCGAACTCGGCCAGGAGATCCATCTCGCTAACCGGAACGTTCCTGAGGAAGTAGCCGAGGAGAAGACCGGCAGTTATCTCGCCAACTATCCCCGGGTAGCCTATCCTCTCGAAGAGTTCAGCCAAAAACCTGCCCAGGGCTATGATGACGAGCACGTACCCGATGATCTGCATTACCAGCACCCGGATAAAGAAGTTAGGAAAACTTAAAAATTTTGAGGTCACCTAACGATAACGTTGAACTTGTTGAGGCTGATCTTGATGCCGTACTCCTTCTGTATGTCCCTGATCACGCGGAGTATCGTTTCCCTGACGTCCTGCTTGATCCTGTCCTCGTTCACCCCTGAGAACGAGCCGAAGAGGCCGCCTATCTCCTCCTTCATGAAAGATGCCTCGATGTCCACGTAGACGGTCGTTCCCTTGGCGTCCCAGTTGAGCTTGAGCCACTTGAACGTAACCCTCGGAATGAGCTTGAGCTCGGTGTGGAGCCTGTTCTTGAGCTCTTCCATAGCCGGCTCTATTCTGCTCCTCAGAAGGGCCTTCTCGCTTTCGCGCTTCTTCTCCTCCGTCAGGAAGGCCAGCTCCTCCACACCCGCCTGCTGGAGCAGCTTTTCGACTTCCTTCTCTATCTCCGCCTTTCTCTGGAGGATTTCGGCCGCCTTACCTGTTGCCGGCACCTTTGCGGATGGCTTTGCGGTCTCGGCCTTCTTTATGAAGTCCACCTCAACGTTGCGAACAGTCATGTACCTCTTCAACGTCCTTCCAAGTTCCTTCGTGTGCTTCGTGATGATGTCCCTGATTATCCTCGTGGCCTGGTCCTCGGGGAGTGACGTCTCGACGACGAGCTTCGCGTTCACCTCGAACTCCTTCCTGCCCGGAACGTCGAAGGTGGCGGCCTTGACGGCTATTCCCTGGCGCTCTATCTCGCCGACAACCGTCCTCACCATGGCGCTGAAGTAGGGCCAGACGTCCTCGAGAACCGCCAAAGTTAACCTGCCCTCCCTGTCGATCTTGCCGACCTTCTTCTTGTCCTTCTCCACGATCTCCTGCGGGGCCACTTCCTTTCCGTCGAGGATGACCTTTATCTCCTTGAGGATGGGCTTTATGTCCGCTATCCTGAGTATAACGGGGGCGTACTTGCTTATCGCGTGGAGCATTCTCTTCTCGGCAACTTCCCTCATCTGCCCCTCGCTGTGGCCGTATATGTGGACGTTGAGGTAAACGACACCCTCGGTGAGCTCACCGGAGTAAACGACCTTGTTTATCTGAAGGGTTCTGATCCTCTTAGCCTCTGAGATCAGGTGCTTCGTGTACTCCTTCAGGGCCTCCTCAAGGACCCCTCCGCCGGGGATTTCAATGACTATCTCGACTTCACCGGGCTTCTGCTTGGGCTTCTCCTGAACCGTCTCGGGCTTTTCGACGGGTTTCTCCGCGGGTTTCGGCGCGGGCTTGGGCTTTTCTTCCGGAACCGGCTTTTCGACCCTTGCCGGCGCCCCTCCGAAGAGCTCCTCTATCGTTACCTTGGGAGTTTTTGAGTAGATGTCAAGGTTTTCGGCTATCGAGAGCTTGACACCGATCTCATCGAGGGAATAGACGTCAACGACCATCGGATTGCCCATGAGCTCCCGGAAGAGGTTTATCGCGTCTTCGCCGATTATCTGGGCCCCGGATTCGAGGTCCTGTCCCTCGGCGGCCAGAACCTTGGTCCTGTCGAAGAGTATCGTAAAGTAGTACTTGGAGTTGCCCTTTTTACCGAAGACCTTCAGGAACGCCCCTCCAGACTGGGAAGCCGCGCTCTTGACTTCCTGGGCCAAATCCGAGGGAGATATCACGACAACGTTTTCCTTAAGGGGCCTTGTGTCAGGCAGCTTCATGATCTCACCATCTGATTGTTTATGGGCGACAGCTATATATATCCCAAACAGGATAATACGGGCGGTGCATCCCTCCCAATTTATGGGAACGTATCTATTTAAACGTTGTTGCTCACAGGTGATGATCATGCGCATCCTGATCCTCGGAGGAGGGAGCATAGGCAGACAGATCGCGGAAGCCCTTAAGGGAGAGTTTGAAATCACGATAGTGGAGAAGGACGAGCTCCGCGCGAAATCCCTTGAGGAGAGCGGTTTTAACGTCGTTCAGGGGGATTTTTCCTACACCGCAACCCTTCTGAAGGCGGGCGTTGACAAGGCCAACGTCGTCGTGATAACCACGAGAAACCTTGAGGCCGTGAAGAAGACCATCTACGTCATAAGGACCAACAACAAAGACGTCCCGATAGTGGCACTCCTGCCCGACGACATGCCAAAGGAGACGATGGAGGACATAATCCTCGAGGAGTTCGAGAAGGAGGTGAGGATAGACTACGGCATCTACCCCCAGAAGGCCATAACCGAGGCCTTCCTCAGGACGCTCTTCCAGCTCGGCGAGAAAAAGAACGCCCTCATGCTCTTCAAGAAGCTCAAGGAAATAAAAGAGAAAACCGACTCCCTTCTGATACTCACCCACAACAACCCCGACCCCGATGCCATCTCGTCCGCAGTCGCGCTGTCCCTCATAGCCCAGAGCGTCGGCCTGAAAACCACCATAGCACACGGGGGCGAGATAACCCACCACGAGAACCAGGCCTTCGTGAACCTTCTCGGAATAAACCTGAGGCGCGTTTCAAAGGGCTCCTACGAGATAAGAAAGCACAGCGCGATAGCGATAGTCGACGCCCAGCCGAATGGAAACCTGACGGTTCTCGAACCCGAGGACAGGGAGAAGATACAGATCCTGATAGACCACCACCAGATCTTCCAGCACCTCCACGAGCTCATTCCCAGAGACGCCTTCGTGGACATAAGGGAGGACGTTAAGGCGTCTGCCTCGATCCTCACCGAGTACATAAAGGCCCTCAACATACCCCTCTCCGAGACACTCGCCACGGCCCTCTTCTACGGCATATACACCGACACGAAGAAGTTCTCCCAGCTCAGCCAGGTCGACCTGAAGGCCGTTGAGTTCTTAGCGGGAAAGGTTAACCACGAGCTCCTGGACAGGATAGAGCACCCGGACATCTCAACCGAAACGGCGGAGATACTGGCGAGGGCGATACTCAACAGGAAGTCCTACAAGAACGTGGTTATATCCAACGTCGGGTTCATAAGGAACAGGGACGCCTTGGCCGAATCGGCCGATTTCCTCCTCAGGCTGGAGGGTATAAGCACTGTCCTCGTCTTCGGAATAGTCGACGACTACATAGAGATGTCCGCCAGGACGAGGGACGTGAGGGTGAACATAGGGGCGGTCATGAAAGAAGCCTTTGGAGAGATAGGGAGCGGGGGCGGTCACGCGACGATGGGAGGAGCGAGAATTCCCCTCGGCCTGTTCAAGCTCGCAAAGGACAAGAACTCCCTTCTAAAGCTGGCGGAGGAGGCCATAACCGAGAAGTTCCTGGAGGCGCTCAAGATAAAGGAGCAGGGCTGATGTGGGCTTGGCTGATCCCCCGCCTTCATCGATCGCCCTCGGCTTCCTCCGGCGGTCCGGAGGCCAAGCCCTGTCCGCCCGGCATCGTCCACGGGACCTCATCGGGAGCGAAAGCTCACTCCGTCCGGCGGGCCAACCGGGCGGGACCGTCGAAGAAAATTCTTCGGGGAAAATTTTAAGGTTTTCGCGGTTATAACCGTCGGGAATATCACTCCCGGTTCTTCATGCCGAAAATTATATAAAAGTTCCCTCAGACCGGGGTCTGCTAAAAGAAAAGGTGGTGACGCTCATGGTTGAGAAAGTCAGGAACATAGTCGTCGAGGAGCTCGTTAGAACCCCCGTTGAAATGCAGAAGGTTGAGCTGGTCGAGAGAAAGGGAATAGGCCACCCGGACAGCATAGCCGACGGCATAGCCGAGGCCGTCAGCAGGGCTCTAAGCAGGGAGTACATAAAGAGGTACGGCATCATACTCCACCACAACACCGACCAGGTTGAAGTCGTTGGCGGTAGGGCCTACCCCCAGTTCGGCGGCGGTGAGGTCATCAAGCCGATCTACATCCTCCTCTCTGGAAGGGCCGTTGAGCTCGTTGACAGGGAGGAGTTCCCCGTTCACCAGGTCGCGATTAAAGCGGCAAAGGACTACCTCAGAAAGGCCGTGAGGCACCTCGACATCGAGAACCACGTCATCATCGACTCCCGCATAGGGCAGGGAAGCGTTGACCTCGTCGGCGTTTTCAACAAGGCCAAGGAGAACCCGATTCCGCTCGCGAACGACACTTCCTTTGGAGTTGGCTACGCCCCGCTCAGCGAGACCGAGAGGATAGTCCTAGAGACCGAAAAGCTGCTCAACAGCGACGAGTTCAAGAAGAAGTGCCCGGCCGTTGGTGAGGACATAAAGGTCATGGGCCTCAGAAAGGGCGACGAGATCGACCTCACCATAGCCGCGGCCATAGTGGACAGCGAGGTCTCGAACCCGGACGACTACATGGCCGTTAAGGAGGAGATCTACGAGGCGGCAAAGGGCATAGTTGAGGAGCACACCCAGAGGCCGACCAAGATATTCGTGAACACCGCCGACGACCCGAAGAACGGCATCTACTACATAACCGTTACCGGAACGAGCGCGGAAGCCGGAGACGACGGCAGCGTTGGCAGAGGAAACCGCGTCAACGGTCTCATCACCCCGAACAGGCACATGAGCATGGAAGCCGCGGCCGGAAAGAACCCAGTTTCCCACGTCGGAAAGATCTACAACCTCCTCTCGATGCTCATCGCCAACGACATAGCGGAGCAGGTCGAGGGCGTGCAGGAGGTCTACGTCAGGATACTGAGCCAGATAGGAAAGCCCATCGACGAGCCCCTCGTCGCGAGCATACAGATAATCCCGAAGAAGGGCTACTCCATAGACGTCCTCCAGAAGCCGGCCTACGACATAGCCGATGCCTGGCTCGCGGACATAACGAAGATCCAGAAGATGATCTTAGACGACAAGCTCAACGTCTTCTGATTGCGTTTCCTTTATCATCGCCATTATTTTTCTGTGGAGAGCTTTAATCAGCTCCCTCCTGTCTTCCATCAGAACCACGTCGCTCGAGCCTATTGCCTCAAGGTTGAAGGCGAAGGGACTGGGAACGGCGTTCCTCTGGAAGACCACCCTTATCTTCCCCTCGCGGACCCAGCTCAGGAAGGACTCCGCGTTTTCCACGTCCATCTTGTCTTCCATAATCTCGCGGTAGACCTCCTTCAGGAGCGGGAAGTCGGGATAGTTCTCCTTGAGCACCTTGAGTAGCGAGACCGCCATGACCTGTTGCCTGCCGAGCCTCTTGCTCCTCCCGACGTAGCGCCTCAAAATTAGCAACCCGCGGTTGGCGACGTGGCGGAAGCGCCTCTTCAACAGCTCGGTGTTGTCCAAGGCTCTCTTCAGCGTTTCCCTCAGGTCATCAACCTCGAAAAGCTCCATCACCTCCTTCTCGCTCAGCTCAACCTCCGGCGGAAGGAGCAAAGCGAAGCCGTTGTCGTTTATCGCTATCCCGACGTTGCAGTTCTTTTTCTTGCTCACGAGGTAGGCGAAGGCCCTGCTTAAAGCATCGTTGGCGCGCCTCCCTATGAGCGTGTGGAAGAAGTAGCGGTTCCGCTTTCCGGGAACGAACTCAACAAGGACCGTCTCGTCATCCGGAACTATTGAATACCTCGCCTGCTCGCGGAAGTAAGCGATTATGGCGCGCGAGGCCTTTTCATCTATCCCGTATTTCCTCATCAACCTTTTAACGGCGTCCTTCCTGTTGAGTAAGCTCTTAACCTCCCTCCTGAAGCGCTGAATATCCACCGCTAAATCGAAGCTTAAAGGCAACATCTCCGAGAACCACGCCGGAATAGTCGGCTTAGCACCTTCGCGCGGGATGACGTAGAGCTTGTTTCCACGGCTCTTGACGAACTCGTAGGTTCTTCCAGCTAAGACGAAGATGTCGCCGGGCATCAGCCTCTCGGCGAACTCCTCCTCAACTGTGCCTATTAGCTTTTTGTCCATTGTGTAAACCCTGATTTTGGCCTCATCGGGAATCGTGCCGACGTTCATGTAGTAAATCGCCCTCGTCATCTTTCCGCGCTTTCCGAACTTCCCGTCCTCCAGCCATATCTTGGCGTAAACCTTCCGCTCCTCCAGTCCGGCATATTCTCCGGCCAAGTACCTCAAAACACTCATGAAGTCCTCGAAGGGCAAATCCCTGAAGGGATAGGCCCTTCTGATGACGCGGTAAGCTTCATCAACCTCCCATACTCTGTTCAGGGCCATTCCGAGGAGGTGTTGAGTTAAGACGTCGAGCGGTTCTTTGGAATTCTGACGCGGTCTAAGCGCCTGTTCCTCGCGTTGTGCGCCAGAACGGTGACCTCGACCAGGTCATCTCTATCGAGAGCCAAAATAACTCCCTTGCTGACCTCGTGTAGCCTGTGGCCGGCCCTCCCTATTCTCTGTAAAGCGCGATTCACGCTCTTCGGCGAGCCGATTAGAACAACTAAGTCAATCGTTCCAATGTCTATCCCGAGCTCAAGGCTCGTTGAGCTGTTTTTTGAGACGAAGCCATTGACAACGTAGTTCCCTGTTTTGGAGTTCAATATGCCATAGGCATCGGCGATGAAAACAGATTCAACGGATTCAATTCTATCAAAGAAAACGTCTCCCTCAGCGAGTTTTCTAAGCTCCTCGATTTCGGGGATTACGCCTTCCACCTTCCCCTCTCCTGCAACTCTCTCATAAAAATTGAGGAGTTTCACCAAGTTTCTTCTGCTGATTTCACGGGTTCCGAGTTCGACTTTCACAGGATTATAAAAGCCAGCCTTTTGAAGCATGTACGAGGTAATGCCAAGAGTTTCTCGAAGCTTCCTCAGGCGTTTGCCGATTCCTGGGATTACATCATGGTTGGAGTATCCTTCCACAGGGATTTCCTTTATCTTTCTAAGCCCTGGGCGCCAAGGTTCAACTAGTTCCGCAAATTTCCTGAGGTACTCTCCTCCCAAGATAGCAACAGTGTAAGACGTCCCGGTCTTTCTTATCTCCCTGCCCCTAAAGAATTGCCGTTCATTATAATGTCTTCTCCTGATGGAGGCAACGATTCCGAGCTGAAGCAAGAGATTTCGTATCCCCTCGGCGAACTCGGGGTTGAACGTAGCGAAGCCCGCTGAATACACTCGCTTGCCTTCTTTTATCTCAAGGTATCCATCACCATCGAAATATCCCGAGAGAAACTGAGCTTTGTGCTCCTTTGGAAGGCGGTAGAGTATCTCTGGAAATCTGCCGTTGAGGGATTTCTTGCCCCCATTCCCAACGAACTCTCTGAACATGTGAAAAAGAACGTTAAAGGAAAGCTCAAGAGAGTATGTATTCTCGTTTTGCTTTCTTATGCTCCCCTCGATTCCGAGCTCCTCTTTGGCGAGCTTGGCATAATGCTTAAGCATGTCCAAATCGCTGGAGAACAGCGTTACCGTGCCATCTTTCCACGAACCATCGGCAATCCAGAAACCGAGCAATCGAGCCAGCCCAGGTGTGAACCTCTTCGGCAATTCATAGCTGTTTTTGTCGGAAGTTATCCTCACCACGTCGCTTTCGTCAAGGGTCATTCCAACTTCCTGGAGGACTACTTTTAGTTTGCTCCACCTAAATGGATACTCCCCTAGGAGTTGCTTCGATAAGTAGCTTCCACTCATGCCTAGCTTTCTTGCAAAAGCGTTAATTGAACAGAATTTAGTCTGAATGTTCTTCTTCAGCTCCCTTAGAAATTCAGTTCGAAGGTGCAGGTATGCGGAGTCCGGGAGGATTTCAAAAATGGGAACTTCTTCATCAGGACTTGGCAACCTGCGCAGAACTCCAACGTAATCACCCGGTTTAAGCTTCTCAACCTCAACCCAGGTGAGCTTTCCATCCTTTATCGTCAGGAACTTATGTTCTCGTGTGGCTTCAACTTCAAAGCCGAGCCTTGTCTTAAGCTTGACACCAGTCGAGTTGTATTCGATTCTGTGAGTTCCCCCAAACTCAACAAAACGACTCCTTGATTCTTTAACTCCCACGATTTCCTCATCTACACTAAGACCGTCAATTCTTCTAATGCCTCTGGAGGTAATAATTTTGGAATGACCCGGAACGCACACTACTGCTTTTAACTCGCCCCTCTTCAGCTTCTCCTCAACGTCCAGCCTAACCTCGCGCGACAGGCTTGAGTGGTGCGCCTCTATTAGGCCTTCAAACTCGGGATAGCGCTTCTTCAGGTTGAAGGCAACCCTCTCGGCACCGCTCCTCGTGTTGGTGAATATCAGCGTCGTCCTGTGCTCCCTGATAAGCTCTGCCAGTCTCCTGTAGAGCGCCTCGCTCAGCGCTCCGGCAGGAGTGTAGATTAGGTCCTCGACGACGCTCTCGACCTTTATTTCGGTCTGCTTGGCGAAGCTTACGTCAACGATGAGACCTGGCCTCGGCTCCCCGTCGTCATCGAAGCCGAAGACGAACTTCGCTATCTCCTCGAGCGGGTGTATCGTCGCACTGAGGCCGATTCTCACGAACCTCTCCTCGGCCATCTCCTGAAGTCTCTCAACGCTCAAAGCCAGGTGAGAACCGCGTTTGTTCTCGGCCAAAGCATGAACCTCGTCTATGATAAGGTACTTAACCGTCTTCAGTCTCTCGCGGAACTTGGGGGCGTTTAGAGCTATCGCAAGGCTCTCCGGGGTGGTTATCAGAATGTGGGGAGGTTTCTTCACCATCTTGCTCTTCTCGTAGCTCGACGTGTCGCTCGTCCTTATGCCGACGCGAATTTCGGGCAAATCGTAGCCGAGCTCCTTTGCCACTTCCTTGATTTCGGCCAAGGGCCCCTCCAGGTTGCGCTTTATATCGTTATTGAGAGCTCTCAACGGTGAGACGTAGAGGACGTAGATTTTATCCTCGAGTTTGCCCTCCTTCCCGAGGAGAATCAGCTCGTTTATAGCCGAGAGGAAAGCGGAGAGCGTTTTTCCAGAGCCGGTCGGCGAGGAGATGAGAACGTTCTCGCCTTTGTGAATCTCCATAACCGCGTAGCGCTGTGGGGGCGTGAAGCTCCCGAACTTTCGCCTGAACCACTCCCTAACCGGCTCGCTGAGGATTGAGAATATCTCCTCGTCCGAATACTCTTTTCTCGCCCACCTTATCCTTTTCTCCGCCATCGGCCACCCGTTGCACTTTCGGTTTTTAAACTATTCGGTTGGTTAAGCAAACTTTTTAAGTGAGCTTGGCGAACTAAATCCGGTGGGAGAATGGAGGTCGAGGAGAAGCTCAGGAAGGTTCTCGATGAGTTCAACCGCCTTCACGGCAGCGAGGCCAGAGCGAGGATTCTAAAGCTCGAGGGAGACGAGGCCATCATAGAGTTCGAGGGCTCCTTCTGCGCCACCTGCGGGCTGTACGACTACTTCGACGACATCAAGTGGGAGGCGATGGATTTGGGCCTTGAGCTTGAGCCGGTCGAGGTCCTTGAGGCAGAGGAAGACGAGTTCGAGCACGGCCGCTATGTCGTGAGATACAGGCTCGGGAAGAAACCAAAGCTCGAGATCGGGCAGTAGAGGGCGAAATGCTACAATAGGGCCCTCAGCGTTTTCTTCAGTTTTCCTAGCTCGCCGAAATCGAGGAGCTCGTTCTCAAGGGGGACTATGACTCTCATCGAGTCCGTCTCGAACTTTCTCAGGAAGGGGGAAACTATCTCCCTTGTTACGTCGTTTCCGTAGGCCCAGGGGCTGAAGGCGGGGAGGACTATCAGCTCGTCACCCCTCAGGAAGATGGGAACCTTAACGCTCGCCCCAACCTCGTCCCTCAGCCTTATCGCAGGATGCTCGTGGCCTATGATGAAGCGCTCGCCCTCCTCGAGCCTGTGTCCGTGGAGGACCGTCCACCCGGCCAGCTCAAGGGAATCGACTATCTCAACTCCCAGCTCCCGGAGCCAGGTTATCCCCACGTCGTGGTTGCCCCTGACGAGGATTATCTCATCCACGAGCCCCTCGATCCCTTCAAAGAACGCCCTGAGCTCCCGCCTTTCCCGTCTGACCGGGACGAAGGAGTGCTTGAGGTCGCCGTTTATCACGAGCCTCCGAAACTTCCCGGCGAGCAGCAGAGATCTCAGATCCGCCACCATCTTTCGGAGAAGGCTTGGGACGTAGTTTCCCTCCTCTGCCATGGCCGCCTCAAAGCCGACGTGAAGATCGGCAACGAGCAGGGTTGACCCGATTCTCAAGGCCTTTTGGGGGAGGAGCTCAACGCGCATGAAAAAAGGTGGGAAGGGGATTTAAAAGCCTTCACTCGAGCACGAGCTCAACCCAGTTCTCCCTTCCCAGCTTGTAAACCCTGACGAGCCCCCTCTCCTCGAGCCTCTTGAACATTCTCCATGCCGTTGTCTTGGGCAGACCGAGGGCTTCCCTGACCTTGGACTGCGGAGCCTTGCCGCCGTTCTCGAGGAGGAATATCAGCGCACCCCTCTCGTCATCGTTGAGATCCTCCATGGCCTCTATCTTCTCCCGGAACTTCCTGAGGGCCTCCGGGTTCTGACTTCGATGCCCTTCCTTCCTCCTGATGTAGGCATACCCCAGGGCCACGCCGATGAGCAGGATCGGGATCAGGAGCCACGTTCCCACGGATCCGCCTCCCCCCTGAGTACCAGGGGTCGTTGAGGTCGTCGTTGTGGTTGTTGTGGTAGTGGTTGTGCTGGAAGTCGTTGTTGAGGTGGTAGTCGTTGAGGTGGTAGTTGTGGAGGACGTAGGGCCTGAACCGCCACCTGGTGAGGTGGTAGTTGTAGTCGTTGTGGAGGTCGTCGTGGGGGGAGAGGTCGCTGTGGTTGTGGTCGTTGTGGTAGTGGTCGTGGTTTCCATGGGTATTATGTAAGAGACGCTCACGTTTCCGGCGGGCATGACTATCACGTTGCCCCTGATCTCAAGGGGGATGTCGCTCAGATCAACGATAACCGAATTCCTGGGGAGGGTTATCTCGACGGGGACGGGGCTCTGAAGGGAAACTGTCCATATCGGGCCGTCCTTGGAGGTTAGATCGGGGGTGTAGTAGGAGAGCCTCACCAGACTGGCGTTTCCGAAGTAGACCGTGACGTTGCTTCCGTTCACCTCGGCGGGGAGGACGTTGCCGTCCTGGTCCACCGCAAGAAGGCCCTCGACGTGGCTCCCTAGCAGGGGAACCTCCAGGACAACGCTGTAGTTCACGGTCGATACCGTCTCGTTTACGAGAACGTAGCCGTCCTCATAGACCTTTAGGGACAGCGAGACGACCGACTGGGCCCCCGCGGAAGCTGCGAGGGAAAGCACCAGCATGAGCGCGACGATGAAAGCTGCTTTAAGCCTCATCCTTCATCCCTCAAAGCTCTCTATCCAGACGACGATTAAAAACGTAACCCAAAAAATGAGAGAGGGTCAGTGGCCGCGCTCTCCCTTCTCGTGGTGGGAGTGGAAAGAGCCCCTGCGGTGATCCCGCTCCACCGGCCAGTATATCCTGTGGTCCTTGTGTATCCACCTGAGGTGCACCGCACTCCTGATGAGCTTGGGCGTTGATTCCTTTATGAGGTGGAGCGCCTCAACGTACTTGCCCTCCCTGACGAGCTGGTCCACCCTGATCCTGAGCTGGTTGAGCTCCTGGGTGAGGTTGTCGATGGCGGTCGTGTTGAAGCCCGGAACGTTCCTCATCCTCTCGAGGGCCCTTATCATCATCTCAAGCCTCCAGTCAAAGGCCCTCGCTATCCTGTCGGCCTTCTTGATCGCGAACTGCATCTGGAGTCTCTCGAGCTCCATGTCGAGCTGTTTCCTGAGCTCCCTAGCACGCTCGAGGTCTGGACCAAGGGCAGTGTCGTTGGTCCTCAGATCCCGGAGGACCTTGAGATAGGCCGCGCGGGTCTGGTTCAGGAGCACGGTTACGTTGGAAACGTTCAGGCCGTGCATCTCGGCAGCTCTGATGAGCATTCTGACGTGCCCGAAGTAACAGTGCATCCTCATGACCTCTGCCCTGATCCGGATCATTTCCCTCATCAGCTCGGGTTCGATGCCGAACCTTACGCTCCTTATGACGTCTCTGTAAGCCTTCATCGCCAGTATCGCGGTGTGAAGGGACTCCCTGTATCTTCCCTCGGCGTAAAGGGTCCTGGCCTCGTCCGTGAGGTTGAGGGCCCTCTCGTAGAGCTCCATCGTTTCGGCACTGATGTTCTCGGTCCCGTTGATCAGAGAGGCAGTGTAGTTCTGAAGCCTCTCAAGGTTTCTGAGCATTACCTCCGCGGCAACCCGGGTGGCGTTTGCACTCTGGTTCAGCGTGGAGTTCGTGACGACACTGGAGTCGGTGCCGGAGCTCTCGGCCGTCACAGTGTAGACCGGAACGAGTGAAAGCACTATCAGGATGATAACGAACCACACCTTCAGCTTCCCCATCATATCTCATCACCTGTTGTGGGTTTGGAGGAAGTTCTATATGAGGGATGCGGCGGGAATGGGAAGGGAAAAACGTTTCAAATCGTTCCATTTGCCCAAAATACCCAGAACGGCGTTTCAATTACACGGATTGAGCATATTAAGCCCGTACTACCCCAACTCCCAGATTCCCGTCCCTTTCCATGAATCCCCTCCGGGGCACGATAAAGTTCATAAAGGCCGGCGAGAATGAACGTAAAAAGGCGGTGAAGGAGATGCCCGGAGGAATGGGATGGGGCAGGGGACGGGGAAGGAGAAGGAAGATGAGGATGATCGGCTTCATTCCGCAGGTCAAGCACTTCTACCCGGCCCTCCCACCGATGGTCCCCCCTAAACCGCCCATATTCATGAGCTACGAGGAGTTCGAGGCCCTAAGGCTCGTGGATTACGAGGGACTGACCCAGGAGGAAGCTGGGAAGAGGATGGGCGTTTCCAGGGGCACCGTCTGGAGAGCGCTCAGCTCGGCCAGAAAAAAGGTCGCCCAGATGATAGTGGAAGGAAGGGAACTCGTAATCCTCCCCCAGGGAAACGAGGCCCCAAAAATGGAGGAGTGATCAGCCAAGGATCTCCCGGGCTATTCTCTCGGCTATCTCCCTGAGCGCTTTGCTCGCAGGGCTGTCGGGGAAGGCCTCGACAACAGGTTTAAGCATCGCCATGCTCCTCGGTATCGCTTTGTCGTAGGGGACCTCGCCGATAACCGGAATCCCCTCCGCCTCGGCCCACTCCCTAAGGGCGGTAAAGCCCGGGTTCAGGTCGGCCTTGTTGATTATCAGGTAAGCCGGCTCCCGGAAGTGCTGGACGACCTTGTAGGCACGCTGAACGTCGCTGAGCGATGCCGGCGTCGGTTCGGCGATGAGTATCGCAACGTCCGCCCCTCCGAGGCTCGCTATGACCTGACAGCCTATGCCGGCGGCCGAATCAACGATCATGTGTTCCAGGTTGAGCTCTTCCATAAGCTTCTTCGCCCACTCCTTCTCCTCGGTGACGAGCTTGCCGCTCTCGGGCCTGCCGACGTCGAGCTGGGCCGAGATTATCGGAAAGCCGTACTTGGTGGTTGCCTTTCTGATGACTCCAGAGCGGGCCTGCTCAAGGGTTATAGTGCCCGGAACCGGACAAACTAAACCGCAGACGTTGCAGCCCTCGCAGGTGAGCTCGTTGACAACGTAGTTGCCGTCCTCGTCGATGTAGATGCTCTCGTAGGGGCATCTTTCATAGCAGATCCCACAGCGGATGCAGCTTTCGGGGTTTATCCTGGCGACCTTGGCACCTATGTGCTCCCTCTCCTCCTCCCACTCCTCAACGCCGAGGAGCAGGCCGAGGTTCGGCGCTTCGGCATCTGCATCCACCGCGATGAGCCTGTATTTATCCTTTAGGAAGTAGAGGAGCGAAGCCGTTATCGTGCTCTTTCCAACGCCGCCCTTGCCGCTCGCAATGGCCAGCTGCATCACTCACCACCTCCGAGGAATTCGGCCACCTTCTCAGCTAACTCGCGGAAGATCCTCGCCTCGGGGGCATCTTCTAAAACGATGGGCCTTCCCGAGACGTAGCTTTTCACTATGGCCTCGCTGTATGGGATCTCCGCGACGACCTCAGCACCATAGCTTTCAGCTATCTCCCTGACCTTCCCGACGTCGCCGAGGTCGGAGCGGTTGATCACGACCCAGGTCTTGAGGCCCATCAGCTTTCCGAGCTTCAGTATGAGCTCCGTGTCGTGGATTCCGAGCGGGGTTGGCTCGGTAACCGCTATCAGGAGCTTTGACCCCTCGATCGCCTTTGAAACCGTGTTCCCGGTTCCTGCGGCCGTGTCAACGAGGAGAAGACCACCGTTCCTCCGCTGTATCTCAAGGGCTTTTCTCTTCGCAACGACGACCAGGGGCATCGAGCGCTCCTCGCCTTCCCTCAGCTTCCCGGTGACGAGGGTGAAGCCGTAGGGCGTTTCCGTTACGTAGGTGTGGCCGATCAGCCTGGAGCCCTCGAGTATTGCCCCCGGAACCGGACAGACTATCTCGCAGGCCCGACAGCCCGAGCAGAGGGTCGGCATCAGGAAGGGCGTTCCGTCCTTCAGGGTGATTATCGCGTGCTCCTCGCAAACCTCGGCGCACTTCCTGCACTTGGTGCACTTGGAGTAATCAAAGCGCGGCATGAACTGGTTCACCGGCTCTTCGTTGGCCAGCTCAACGCCGAGCAGAAGGTGATCGTTCGGTGCCTCCACGTCGAGATCCGCCATTGTAAGGTCAGTTCCAAGGGATTTAAGGGCGACCGCGAGGTTTACCGCAACTGTTGATTTCCCCGTGCCACCTTTTCCTCCGCTAACCGCTATCTGCAAGCTCTCACCTCCGGAATTAGGGGAGCCGAATTGCTTTTAAGGTTTGTGCATAAGCACAGCCCTCAGCGGAACTCCCTGCTCCTCAGCTTTCTCATGTAAAATCTCCTGCCGTTGTACTCAAGCTCTATGAGCTTCCCCTCGTTGATTAGCTTCTCAACGACGCTCCAATCGGCGTTCGCCTTCCTGAGGAGCTCTTTAAGCGCGTCTTCCCTCATGGGGTGGACAGAGGTTATGCTCAGTATGTCCTCTTCCACGTTCCCCGTGAAGGCGAAGGCGTTGCCCTCGTAGCCGATGAGGTACTCAACTCTGTCCTCTCCCAGCGCCCCCGCGAATATCTGGAAGGCCCGGTTTATGGTCTCTTCACTCGCGGGCCGGACCCATGGCTCGGCAGGCGGCCTGGTGGGGACCGCTATGTACGCAACGTCCGGGTTAAGCCGGGACAGGAACTCGGCGATCCTTTCGAGCTCGTCCCCGTACTCAACTCCATCGATGAGCATCGTCTCCGTCACGAGCCTGCCGTCGAACGACTCCCGGAACTCCAGCATTCCCTCTAAGATCTCGTCGAGTTCCAGCGCCTTGTGGGGCCTGTCTATCCTCCTCCACAGGGGTTCGCTTACCGCATCGAGCTTGAGGGAGACGAAATCAAAGGCAAGAAGGTCGCTCCTAACGTCTTCGCGCCAGAGGAGGGAGGAGTTGGTCAGTATTGCGAGGGGGACGCCCAGATCGCGGAGGAGCTCCGCCTCGACGCCGAGGTTCGAATCGAGCGTTGGCTCACCGTCCGGAACGAACGTGATGTAGTCTATCCTCTCTCCCCTTTCGCGGGCTTCATCAACCTTTTCGCTGACCTCTTCAAAGATGATGACGGGATCGTAGAAGGGCCTCCTCTCTATCTCCATCCTGAGGGTTCTGCCGATCTGGCAGTAAACGCAGGCGTAGCTGCAGACCTTGTCGGGAATGTTGTTGACACCGAGGCTCCTGCCAAGCCTCCTTGAAGGAACTGGACCGAAGGCTATCATACCACCACCGAATTAGGTTGCCCTAAAAACGTATAAACCTAACGAAATCACTGAGAAGAGGACGCGATGACCGGTAGGAGCTTGTAGGTGTTTCCGTTAATGAGGGAGCGCAGGAACCTCTCAAAGCTCTCCATCTCGGCCTCGTCCTCAAATTCAACCTTCGCTATGAAGTCGTACTCTCCGTAGAGCCAGCTCCCCTCAACGGGGATCTTCCTCAGCACCTCGTCCCTAACCCCCCAGACGAGGAGTATCGCCTCCATGTCACCACCGCTCCATTGCAGGAAGACCGCCAATAAAACGTTTTCTAAAGATTTTCCGTCTTTATGCCAAATTCTCGATCAAATTTCGATCCAAAACCGGCGCGGTGACGGAAGGCCTTTAAGGAACGGAGCGTAGGCCGATCGGTGAAGGCCATGAAGGCTGTGTTCTTCGACTTCGTGGGCACGCTCATAACGAAGGCTGGAGAAAACAGAACCCACCTTAACATCATCAGGGAAGTCCTCAGGAGAAGCGGAAGGGAGGATCTCGATCCCGTGGCGATCTGGGAGGAGTACGAGGGGGAAAGCTCGGCCCTCTTTAAGGAGCTGGCCGGCAAACCCTACGTGAAAATAAGGGAAGTGGACACGGAAGCCCTCAGGCGCGTTGCTGAACGGCACGGCTTCGCGGTTCCGGAGGACTTCTGGGAGATAAGCCTTGAGATGCACGCGCGGCACGGCGAGCTCTTTCCCGACGCGGTCGAGACGATAAAGGCCCTCAAAGAGCTCGGCCTTCACGTGGGCATAATCACGGATTCGGACAACGATTACATAGAGCACCACCTGAAGGCTTTGGGCATCTACGAGCTCTTTGACAGCGTAACGACGAGCGAGGAGGCGGGGTTCTACAAGCCCCACCCGAGGCCGTTTCAGCTCGCCCTTGAGAAGGCCGGAATCCGCCCGGAGGAAGCGCTCTACGTCGGGGACAACCCGGCGAAGGACTGCACCGGGGCCAAAAACGTGGGGATGGTGAGCGTTCTCCTCGATCCAAGCGGCGGGAAGAGAGAGCTGTGGGGCAACTGCGACTTCGTGGTTTCCCGCCTGAAGGACGTTCTCGACATCGTTAAGGGGCTCGAAGAGTGACCAAAAACTATTTTTAACTTTTCGATGAAGATCTTAAGGTGATATCATGAGGCCGAATGTGGCCGTCCTCTTCAAGATGAAGAGCAAACCCCTTGAGGAACTCAAGAAATGGGCGGACGTTGACGTTATCCTCTACCCGAGCGTTGAGGAGCTTAAAGAGGTCATTGGGAAGTACGACGGGCTGATAGTTTCCCCGCTCAACCCGGTTCCCGGCGAAGTCCTTGAGAAAGCTGAAAGGCTGAAGGTCATAAGCTGTCATTCAGCAGGCTACGACCACGTTGACGTCGAGACTGCAACCAAGAAGGGAATCTACGTCACCAAAGTGGCCGGCGTTCTCAGCGAGGCGGTAGCGGAGTTCGCCGTCGGCTTAACGGTAGCGCTTCTGAGAAAAATCGCCTACGCCGACAGGTTCATAAGGGCTGGAAAGTGGGACTCCCACAGGACTGTCTGGAGCGGTTTCAAGGGCATCGAGACGGTTTACGGCAAAAAGATTGGAATCCTCGGTATGGGGGCGATAGGAAAGGCAATAGCGCGGAGAATGAAGGCGATGGGGACGGAGATACTCTACTGGTCGCGCTCGAGAAAGTTAGACATCGAGGAGGAAGTTGGTGCGAGGTACCTTCCCCTTGACGACGTGCTGAGGGAGAGCGACATAGTGATTTTAGCTCTCCCAGCGACGAAGGAAACCTACCACATCATCAACGAAGAGCGATTGGAGCTCCTTGAGGGCAAGTACCTGGTGAACATCGGGCGCGGAACCCTCGTCGATGAAGAGGCCCTCGTTAAGGCCCTCAAAGATGGTAAGCTGAAGGGCTACGCGACCGACGTCTTTGAGAACGAGCCGGTTCAGGAGCACGAGCTTTTCGACTACGAGTGGGAGACTGTTTTAACGCCCCACTACGCCGGCCTCTCAAAGGAGGCTATGGAGGACATGGGGTTCCAGGCCGTAAGAAACCTTCTGGCCGTTCTGCGCGGTGAGGTTCCGGAGACGCTCGTGAACCGCGAAGTCCTTAAGGTTCGCCCTCCGGAAGAGGTAAAGATGCTCTGAGGTGGTTTGAATGATAACCGAGTTGAGGGAGATAACAGCTATCCCTGGAATTTCCGGCTACGAGGAGAATGTCAGGGAGAAGGTAGGTGAGTGGCTCGAACCCTACGCCGACTACACCGTCGATACAATCGGCAACCTCATAGTTGAACTCGGCGAAGGCGAGCTGAAAGGCATTTTCATGGCCCACATGGACGAGATAGGGCTTCTGATTACCGGAATAAGGCCCGACGGGAAGCTCACCTTCAGGAAAGTTGGCGGGATAGACGACAGACTGCTCTACGGCAGGCACCTCGACGTTGTAACCGAGAACGGAAAGCTCGACGGCGTTATTGGAGCACTTCCGGTTCATCTCAACCTCGAGAGGAAGTTTGACACGGTTCCTTGGAACAAGCTCGTCATAGACATCGGGGCTGAAAGCAGGGAAGAGGCCGAGAGGCTCGGCGTTAAGGTCCTCGATTATGCGGTCTTCAAGAAGCACTTCGCGGTTCTCAACGACCGCTACGTCTCAACCCGCTCCCTCGACGACCGCTTCGGGGTTGTGGCACTTGTTGAGGCTATAAAGGACCTAGTCGACCACGATTTGGACGGCAGGTGGATTTTCGCCTTCACCGTTCAGGAGGAGGTCGGGCTCAAGGGAGCCAAATTCCTCGCGGAGCGCTACTCGCCGAAGTACGCCTTCGCGGTTGACTCTTTCGCCTGCTGTGCAGAGCTTACTGGCGACGTTCGCCTCGGCGGGGGAGCGGTGATAAGGGCCGTGGACAACTCGGCCATCTACACGAGAAAGCTGGCGAGAAAGGTCGCTGAGATAGCCTCGCGCAACGCGATTCCCCTTCAGGTAGGGGTTACGGGTGGTGGAACCGATGCCTCCATCTTCCAGCACAAGAGCGAGGTCTTAGCCTTGAGCGTCCCGATTAAGTACCTCCACAGCGAGGTCGAGACGCTCCATCTCGGCGACCTCGAGGCCCTGATAAAGCTGATTGAGGCGATAGCGCTGGAAATGTAAACCCTTAAATACCTCGATGCAGTAGTGGGAATGGTGGGAAAAGTGGGAATAACAAAGGTAGACTCCAAGGGCAGGGTCGTAATCCCGAAGGACGTCCGGAGAAGGCTCAACATCAAGCCCGGCGAGGAGTTCCTCGTTACGGAGATAGACGGCGATACGATAGTCATGAGGCGCTTCAACGTCAAAAAGATGCTAGAAAAGCTCGTCAGGAACTCGATGGGAGTGGATTTAGAGGAGCTTGAGGCTGAAACCGAGGAAGAGGGGAACAGGGTTGCGAAGGAACTATACGGGCTCTAAATTTCTCCTCGACACGAACGTCTTCATAGCGGCGGTTAAACGGGGCTGGACTGACACGACCGAGCTTTTACTCCATTTTTTAACCGGTAAACGCTACACTCTGGTGGCAAACG
This sequence comes from Thermococcus sp. AM4, assembly GCF_000151205.2. Classification (NCBI taxonomy): domain Archaea; kingdom Methanobacteriati; phylum Methanobacteriota; class Thermococci; order Thermococcales; family Thermococcaceae; genus Thermococcus; species Thermococcus sp. AM4. The sequence continues at coordinate 1,978,470 of NC_016051.1, read as the reverse complement.
ACGTCTTGATGGCCGAATACCGAAAATACGCCGAAAAGCTCAACGCGCTGGACTTCTATGAGTTCATTAGGAGGAGGGTTACGATTGTGAACCCAAGCAGGGAGGAAGTGCTCCGCGTTCTCCCGTATTTTCCGGAGACACAGCTTGCGGATGCCGTCCATGCGGCAACGTGCCTGAAAAGCGGGGCAATCCTCGTTACCAACGACAGGCACTTTGAGAAGGTTTCCCGTGCGGGCATTATTGAGGTTTGGAGCATAAGCAGGGCAATAAAAACGCTCCTTGGAGGTGATTGAGTGCTGAAATACCTCGGCTACTTCGCTGTCGGTGTCTTCATCGGAATCCTCGCGGCGCTGTTCGGCCTCGGAGGGGGCTTCCTGATAGTGCCAACTCTCAACCTGCTCGGCGTCGAGATGCACCACGCGGTAGGAACCTCGAGCGCGGCCGTCGTGTTTACATCGCTCAGCTCGGCTATTGCATACTCAAGGCAGAGGAGAATACACTACAAGGTCGGACTTCTGCTGGCCTCGACCGCTGTTATAGGCGCCTACATAGGGGCATGGCTCACATCGTTCATCAGCGCCTCCGGGCTGAAGGTCATCTTCGGGCTGGCGCTAATCGTCGTTGCGGTAAGGATATACAGGAAGAAAACGGCAGAGCCGAGCGAGGTCAAGCTTGAGGACGTTAGGGTGAACTACAAGCTCGTCCCGGTCGGTGGCTTCTTCGCGGGAATCGCGAGCGGTCTGCTCGGAGTTGGCGGAGGAATCATCAACGTGCCCTTCCTTACATACCTCGGACTGCCAATTCACTACGCGGTAGCGACCTCAAGCTTTGCCATAGTGTTCACCGCAGCTTCCGGGGCGATAAAGCACTACATGATGGGCAACGTGGAACTCCACTGGCTCGTCCTCCTCGTGCCCGGGCTGATAATAGGGGCCCAGCTCGGGGCAGGAATAGCCAAGAGAACGAAGGCTTCCTCTCTGAAAAAGGCCTTTGCCGTCGTGATGTTCCTTCTGGCGTTAAGAATGATCCTCAAGGGGCTTGGCTTCGCGGTTCCGTGAGGTTTTTAAGAGACCCCTTTAACTTTTTTCCATGCTCCAGTATCTCTTCGATTTTGTCCTCGGCCTCGGAATAGGCCTCGTGGCGGGATTGTTCGGCTTAGGTGGGGGGTTTCTCATTGTGCCCGCCCTCGTCCTCCTCGGAGAGCCGATACACCTCGCCATCGGCACGAGTTTGACATGCATAGTCCTCAGCTCGCTCTCGGCATCGCTGACCCACATTCGAAGGGGTGCGGTTCTTTATCGCGTCGTTCTCCTTAAGGAGGTCTTTTCGGTTCCCTTCGCCGTTCTCGGTGCTTACCTGTCCTCCATGCTTCCGGGCAGAGAGCTCAGGCTGATCTTTGCGCTGCTCCTCCTTTACCTCGCGTACACGATGGCACGGGGAAAGAACGGCGGACATGAGAACAACGGAACCGTTCATTACTCCCGCGTCCCCCTTGTGGGCATCCTCTCGGGCCTCGTGAGCGGGCTTTTGGGCATAAGCGGCGGCGTTCTCAACGTCCCGCTCTTTCACACCTTCGTGGGCATACCCATGCGCTATGCCGTGGGAACGTCGAGCTTCGCGCTGTTCTTCACGGCTTTAGCCGGAGCCTTCGAGCACTACCGCCTCGGACAGGTTGATTTACACATGGCCCTTCTCCTTGCTCCGGGGCTCATAATCGGCGGCAGGCTCGGCGCTTTAGCGGCACACAGGGTCAGGCCGGAAGTTCTGAGGAAGGCTTTTGCGGGGGTTTTAATCCTCGTCGCGCTCAAGATGCTCCTGTGAAGGTTTATTAACCGCCGAAAGAAACCGAAGCGGTGAGGACAATGGACGAGCTCATCGGGAAGGTGCGTGAGAAGTTCGGCTTTGAGGTCAAAGACATGGCCGATGCCTGGAGGCTCGTTGAGTGGCTCGAGGAAAGAGAGTGGGTCGTCTACATCATAACGGCCAAAAACAGGAAGCAGGTCGATGCGTGGCACCCGCGCTACGGAACGCTCTTCGCCCAGTTCGGCGAGGTTCCGAACTTTGGGAGCATCTTCGAGGGCATCTTGACCGTTGCACTCCTGGCTAAGGAGCTTGAGGAAAAGGGATTCGCTAGAGCTCGATGACCTTGCCGACGTAAAGGCCCTCGACGTTGCCGAGGGCAGAGGCGAGGAAGGCGAACTCCTCCAGGCCGGTGCAGTGGCCGGCGTAGAGCTTTTCAACGCCGAGCTCAGCAAGTTTCCTGGCGGCATCCTCCAGGAGAGCCCTCCCGGCGCCCCTCAGGTGGAACCCGCCTATCAAAGCCAGCACAGGCTTTCCCGTGAGTTCCACGGCGTGCCTCGCTATGTTGATCACCCCGCTGTGACCGCAGCCGGTGATAACCGCCACACTATCGCCGAGATCGACGATGAGGGCGATGTCATCGAGAACCGGGTCGGGAACGGTCTTTCCGTCCAGAACGAGATGGCCCACTGCCCGGTCCCAGGTTATTCTCTCTATCTCGCCTGAACTCACGAACCCGGGCAGGAACTCAGCGGGTTTCGGGGAGAGGTGAAACCTTGCGCCCAGGCTTTCAAGTTCCTCCCTTCCGAAGGGTATCCCAATCTCCCGCCTGTACGGCTTCAGGGCTATCCTCCTCGCGAAGATTCCCGGGTGGGCGTAGACATCGATCCCCGAGTTCCTGCTTTCGAGGAAGGCCCTCAATCCACCCGTGTGATCGTAGTGACCGTGGGTAAGGAAGATGGCGTCGATTTCATCGGGAGAAAAGCCGAGTTCTGTCATGTTTCCCAGCAGAACCTTTCCGTCCGTGCCCGTATCCACGAGAACCTTCTTACCGCGGTGCTCAACTAAGGCGGAGAAGCCGTGGTAGCCGAGCAAGCCCTTCCTGTAGCCTGCGTGGTTTTCAAAAATAATTGTGAGGCGCACGGGATCACCATCCGCCCCTCATACCCCGGCCCATTCCTCTACCCATTCCCCTTCCGCGTCCTCTTCCGCCCATGCCTCCTTCCGAACCGAAGACAGCCGGGCCCAGCTCCCCGCGAAGAAGCGCTTCGACCGCCTCCCTCACAGTCATCGTTGGCGGTGCGGAGTGCATTCTTATGCCCGCCGCCTGGAGGACGCCCGATGAGTTCGGCCCGAACTGGCCGGCTATGACGACGTCGGCGCCCTGGTCTATGGCGAACTGGGCCGCGGTTACCCCCGCTCCCCTCGGCTGGCTGTAGCCCGGGTTCGGAACGACCTGGACGTTCACTATCTCCCCGTTCTCAACGTCGACTATCGTGAAGGTCGGAGTCCTGCCGAAGGCGGGGTTTACCCTGTCGTCGAGCCCTCCGTTCACGGTTGAGACTATTATCCTCATTCACACCACCTCCATCCGGGTTAGGAAAGCCTAAGTTAAAAGGCTTGTGCATATGCTCACTACCCAGACCTGTTCCAAAATGCTTAAAAAAGATCCCAATCACGTTACCCACGGAGGTGAGCTAATGCTCAAAGTTGAGAACCTTCACGTGAACGTCGAGGACAGGGAGATACTCAAGGGGGTCGACCTGGAGGTGAAACCCGGCGAGCTGCACGTGGTAATGGGCCCGAACGGATCTGGAAAATCAACGCTCGCCTTAACCATTGCCGGTCATCCCAAGTACGAGGTCAGGGACGGGAGGATTCTCTTCGAGGGCGAAGACATAACCGAGCTGAGCCCGGACGAGAGGGCAAAGCGGGGCATTATGCTGGCCTTTCAGGTTCCGCCCGAGGTCGAGGGCGTTAAGATCATCGAGTTCCTCCAGCAGGTTCTGGTCGAGCTCAAGGGACTCGACCCGGTGGAGGCCTACGACCTTATAGTGGAAAAGGCGAAGGAGCTGTGGTTCAATGAGGAGGATCTACACCGCTACGTGAACGTCGGCTTCTCCGGTGGCGAGAGGAAGAGGCTTGAGCTTCTCCAGGCGGTTCTCATCGAGCCAAAGTTGCTGATTCTGGACGAGCCCGACAGCGGTGTTGACGTTGACTCGCTCAGCGTAATCAGCAGGAAGATTGAGGAGCTCCACAGCAAGGGAACTGCGATACTCCTGATAACCCACTACGGCAGAATCCTTGAGCATATCGACAGGGAAAAGATAACCGTCCACGTCATGAAGGACGGCAGGATCGTTCGGACCGGCGGGGGAGAGCTCGTCGACAGGATAGACAGGGAAGGCTTCGCCGGAATCTTTGAGGAGGTGGGAGCATGACCGAGACGATAACCATGAGCGATGCCAAGGCTATAATCGAGAACCAGATTGAAGAACTTGCAAAGAGGAACAGGGAACCGGAGTGGATGACGAGGATAAGGTACAAGGCGTTAGAAGCGTTCGAGAGGGCCCCGCTGAACGACCCGGTCATAAGCGAGGAGGAACTGCTCCAGTTCATAGCGAAGCCCGAAATCGAGGGCCTGCCCGAGAAGGTCGAGAGCCTCGACGATTTGCCACCGGAGATGAAGGCTCTCCTCGACAGGCTCGGCATCTCTGAGGTCGAGCAGAAGTACATAGCCGGCTTAGCGGTTCAGACCGACACCGGAGTCATCTACAACGAGTTCCTCAAGGAGTGGGCCAAGAAGGGCCTGATAGTCCTTCCGACCGAGGAGGCGGTGAGAAAGTATCCCGACCTCGTCAAGGAGCACTTCCTCAAGCTCTTCCGCGTTGACGAGAGCAAGCTTACGGCCTACCATACGGCAGTCTGGAACGGGGGAATCTTCCTCTACGTCAAGGAAGGCCTTAAGGTTCCGTTCCCGCTTCACCTGTTCTTCCTGATACAGGAGAGCGCCCTTGCTCAGGCTCCGCACATCATCATAATCGCGGAGAAGAACACGGAGTTCCATCTCATAGAGGGCTGTACGGCTCCGATACTCGTCAAGCACTCACTCCACCTTGACATGACCGAGGCGTACTTCCACGAGAACGCCAAAGGCCAGCTGACCGTCCTGCAGAACTGGCCGGAGTACGTCCACACGAGGCCCATGACGAGGGCGAAGATTGGAAAGGGGGCGCGCTTCATCAACACCACCGTCGGCCTCGGAACCGGAAGGAGCAACGTCGCCAATCCAAAGTACTGGGTTGATGAGAACGGCTACGTCGAGCTGAACGGTATCTTGCTCGGCCAGAAGGACTGGTTCGTGGACCTGGGTGGCGAGATGTATCTCCAGGGCAAAGGCGCCGGGGGAATAAACGCGAGCAAGGCCGTCATAATGGACGAGAGCACCGTCATAACGCGCGGAATCATAAGGGCTGAGGCGCCAAAGACGAAGGGCCACATAAGCTGTGATGCCCTTCTCCTCAGCGACAGGGCCACGATGGAGACCTACCCCGGGCTGGTCAGCAAGGTTGACGACGCCGAGCTGAGCCACGAGGCAGCGATAGGCAAGATACGCGAGGAGGAGCTGTTCTACCTCATGAGCAGGGGACTCGACGAGGAGAAGGCGACACAGCTCATAGTGAAGGGCTTCCTCGAGCCAATGCTCAAGGACATTCCGATGGAGTTCCTCGTCGAGATAAGGAAGATAATAGAGCTAGCGGTCAGCGGGGGCATGTGAGCCCCTCTTCATTTCTCGTAGAAGATCTCGTAGTGCTGGACGTACTTTTCCTTTTCCAGCAGGAATTCGTCGTCCTCCGGGTAGTACTTCGCCAGCTCGGGCCTGTCCCCAGCAAAGCGCTTTATAGATTCCATAGAATCCCACACAGTGACGAGGAGGAAGTGGGCTATGCTCCCTTCATTCCTCCGCGTGAAGTAGAGCTTCAGCAGGCCCTCGACGGAGCCGTAATCCGGAAGGGCCCTCTCGATCAGGAAACGCTCGTACTCATCGGCCTTGTCCAATGGAACCTTCCCATGCCAGAGCCTCATAACCGCCATGAAACCACCCCAGTCAGACAAATCGAGAAGGGGAAGGAACTCACAGGTAGTTCTTCAGGACGAAGATCACGAACCCGAAAACGAGCAGTCCGAGTATGACAACCACAGCGGTTTCCAGGATTGACTCCCCTCCGGGTTCTTCGCTCTCACGCAGAAACCTTTTCTGCTTCTCTTCGGCAAGCATCTCAGACCTCTTAACGGTAACCTGATCCGGGAATGGCCCGCGCATAAGACCACCAAGTCTTTCTCTGTTTTAAAGTACTTTAATGTTTCGATCGCATGGAAATGAAAAGGTATCACCAGGGGCCAAAGAAACCCCTGCCCGGTCTGAGTGCGCTCCTGATGAGCCACAGCACCACGAGGGCCACGACGTAGACCGAGGCCACGAGGAAGAGCTTGAACAGAACGTAGAGCATGAGCAAAAGCAGGATCAAATCGATTAGCCCGTAGAAACCCCAGAACGGAAAGAACCGATAGCCAGGATACGGCCCGCCAAAACGCCTGCCATAGCCCCTGCCCATACCGCGCGGCATCGTTCACCCTCCAAAATTTAAAAGAAAGGACTCACCACCAGCCGTAGAGCCAGCGAAGGGCTCTCCTGCTGGGCTGGCCTGTCCAGGGGCAGTAGCCGAGCCTCGCTCCCCAGCCTCTTCCGCCTCTGCCCCATCCACGGCCCCATCCGCGTCCTCTTCCCCAGCCGCGGCCCCAACCCCTTCCAGGGCCGAAGCCGTAGGCCGGATAAGCCGGGTACGCTGGAGTAACAGGAGCAACCGTCGGAGCGGCAGGATACGGTCCGTAGGCCGGAGCAACCGGGGCCGTCGCCGTTGTCTGGGCAGTTCCGCTGGTCACGACCTTGACGGCCTCCTCAACGGGGGTTCCCGGGGCGACCTGGTAGAGCCTTATTCCCGCGGCCTGGATGGCTCCGAGGGCATTCGGCCCGACCTGCGGAGCGACTATGGCCTCGACGCCCTCGTTTATGAGTGTCTGAACTGCGAGCGGTCCCGCTCCGCCGGCCGCGTTTGCGGCTGGATTCTGGATCACCCTCACGTTCTTGATCTCCTCTCCCTCAACGTCAATGATTGCGAAGGCCGGGGCCCTTGCGAAGACCGGTGCAACCGTGTCCTCGAGCCCGCCACCGTTCGTCGGCACCGCGATCCTCATCTCAACCACCTCCTCACATTCTATTCTGTGCATATGCACATACATTTAAAAGCTTTTCGATGCGGTTTGAGAAAGCCCTATGCCCAATCACAAGAACAGCCCAGAAAAGCCATCCCGCCCTTTCACCTGCATAAGCACGCAAAAAAGTTTATATAACCTTTCGTTATTAAATTATCGGTGGTGGTCATGAAGGCTCTGGAGAGGATAGAGATCCGGAAGGCCGAGGTTTACAGGGCGTTGCTCCCGCTCGTCCCGAGGGACTTCAAAGACGACCTCAAACTGCTAGCGAACCACGCGGAGAGGAACGCAAAGCTGCTCAGGGAAGTGGACGTGCCGCCCAACACCAAGGGGATGAAGGAAGTTGAAGTCGCACTGGGGTTCCTTGAGAAAGCCCTCACAGACCCGGAAGCGACCGTCGAGGACTACTACCGCTACGCCATCGACGCGGAGGAAGCGACGGCAAGGCTTTACTCGGAGCTGAGCATGAAGGCCAAATCCGAGAAGACGAGGAGGCTCTTCCGCTGGCTGGCAGAGATAAGCAGGGAGCACGCCGAAATCCTGAGGAGGCACCTCGAGATGTGGGAGTTCATGCAGGAGAGCGTTGAAGAGGAAGAGATTCCAGAGGATTTAATCGAGCAGTGGTTCGAGGACATCGACCTGTGATTAGGCTCCCCTAAATCTTTTTAAAGGGCCCCGCGAGCTTTCAGCGGTGATGCTTATGAGGTGCCTCAAAGTCGCGTTCGGAATGGAGGACGATGAACACCTTATTGATGCCCACTACGGAGATTCGGAGTTCTTCGCAATCTATGAAGTCTGCGAAGATGGAAGCGTGAGGCTCATCGAGAAGAGGCCGAACAAAGCTAAAGATTTTGAAGAAGAGCACGACGAAGGCCACGGCGACCCGAGAAAGTTCAAGGCCGTCGTAAGCCAGCTCCTTGACGTTGACGTTCTTGCGGCTTTCAGGATGGGGCCGAACTTCCTGAGGATTCGCGACAAGACCAACAAGGTCGCCTTCTTCACGAGGACGAGAGATTTGAAGCTCGCCCTGCAGAGGCTCATTGAGAACTTCGACGACCTCTGGGAGCAGGTGCAGGCGAAGAAGGCCGAAAAGCCCCCAATCGAGGAGTGAGCGATGAAGTTCCTCGGGATAGAGCCGAAGGTGGCGCTTTTCGCTTTTCCCTACGCGCTCATCTCCTTCTACCTGAACTCCGCCCTTGGGCTCCAGACTCTGCGATTCCCGGAAGTTGGGGCCTTTCTCGTTATCGTCGGAGTCGCACTGTGGCTCATCTGCTACCTTCAGGTTTCAAGGGCTTACCGAAAAGGCGAACTGCTGACTGAAGGCTGTTATTCCCGCGTCAGGCACCCGATATACTCAATCTGGGGCCTCCTGATAATCCCCGGCTTCTCCCTCACCATAGGAGGCTTCATGCTCGGCTTACCCATGGTTTACTGGTTCGCCGTGGTGAAGTTTATAGGCGATGAGGAGAAGGTCCTTGAGGAGCGGTTCGGCGATGGGTGGCGGAAATACGCGAGGAGAACACCTCGGTTCATACCGAGGCCTTGAGCTCCTGCCTGTTCACCTCTACGTTCTCGTCCATCTGAAGAAAGCAGGGGTTGACTACGCCAAGATGATGGCGAAGGTGAGCGGTTTACCCCTTGAGCTCATCGAAGACGCGATAAACGACCTCCTCGAGCTTCGTTTGATTGAGCGCGACTCTGGGAGCGCGATAAAAAGAAGTAAGGCGCGCTTCAAGAAGGCCTTCGAGGTTCACAAGCACCACACCTACTACCGCCTTTCGCGAGAGGGTGAGCTCTTCGTCCGCTCGATTGACGGGAGGTGGCTTAAGAGGTACTTCAACGCCCTCTTTCCCGACGGCTGGAAGGTCGTTAACGCCCTTGCAGAAAGCAGGGATGTGAGGGAAGCGTGCAGGAAAGTCCCAATAAGCGACGCCACCATCGAGGAACTCAAAATCCTGCGCTTCATAACTGAAAAGGGCAGAAAAACGGAGTTCCTCAAGAGGCTGTGGGAGTTCCTCAAGTAAAGCCTTTTTAAGCTAATTCCCAAATTCGATGGGGATTTGAAATGGAGTTCAAATATCGAGCGATTGGAGTGATACACAGCCCGTTTAAGGAGCCGAAGGGCGTTCCTATTCAGGCCTCGGCCGCAAAGGGGATTAAGGGATGGGTTGAGGTCTTCCCCGAGTACGCCGCGGGACTGAAAGACCTCGATGGATTCTCACACATAATCCTGGTCTACCACTTCCACCTAGCGGGGAAGGGGAAGTTACTCGTCAGGCCGTACATGGACGAGGAAGAACACGGCGTCTTCGCGACGAGGGCACCGAGCAGGCCGAACCCGATTGGGATTTCTGTGGTGAGGCTCGTCCGCGTCGAGGGGAACGTTCTGCACATTGAGGACGTTGATATCGTCGATGGAACCCCTGTCCTCGACATAAAGCCCTACGTGCCCGAGTTCGACGTCAGGGAAGTTGAGAGAATCGGCTGGCTTGAGGAGAGGGTTCACAGGCTCGAAAAAACGAGGGACGACGGGAGGTTCATTCGACCTCGACCACGTACTTGACGTTCCCCTTCTCAAAGCCCCTGAAGGAGCCGAGCTTGAGGCCGAGGAGGGCCTTTCCGATATCGATCACCTTCATAGAAGCCAGATGGGTAACGCGCGTTCCACTGAGGAACTCCGGTAAAAGCTGTCCCGTCGGCCCGGTCAGGACGAAGAGTTCCGCCCGTTTTGCCCTGTCGAGGAGAAGGTCTATCGTTCCGTTCACGAGACAGCTCGCGCTCGCTATCACAACGTCCATTTCGGGAAGCAGGTGGTACTCGAGGGTGTCGCTGAGCGTCTCCCTGTCCCACAGCTTGGGATTCCTCTCAAAGACGTAGAGCTCATAACCCCTTTCCCGAAGCTCCTTCGCCAGAGGAGGCATGTTGCCGATTAAGGCCACCTTTCCGGGCCTTTCGGGCAGGAGCTCCAGAACATCGGTTTTTTCAGCGTTGCTTAGGTCAATATGGTACTGAGAAATAGCATTAATCGCTGCGAGCCCAAGGGTTCTCTCGATGACGTTCATACTGTCGGCCCTTTCGATGAACGCCTCAATCGAGGGCTCACCTATCGAGTTCGTGTAGCGCTGAATTTCCTCGGGAAGGGTCATCGCAACCCCGAGGGCTCTGCCCCTTTCTCCTTCAACGAGAATCCACGTGTAAGGCAGGGCGAAGCCAAAATCAACAAGCTCAAGCCCTGACGAGAGCTCCAGTGCCCTGTGTTTGATAACCTTCAGGAGCATGGAATCACCCAATTGAAGTTATCCCCCGAGTTAATAAAGCTCCTCGATCAGCTTAACGGCCCTTGGTATCGCATCCCGAACCTCTTCGCTGAGCTCGGTTCCAAGGTCGATCTCCTTCGCAACTATTCCCACGAAGTGAACCTCCGCCCTAGCGAGCCTCTCGTCGAGCTTCATGAGAAGCTTGAGGCCGTCTATCGCCCCCATGAAGTGTGCGCTCCTTATCTCCGCCCTCAGCTTCTCGAAGACCTCCTCACCTTTGAGGTGTATTACCTCTCCCGGCTTGAACTTCTCGCTCAGTATCGCATCGACGATTATCAGCCTCTCCTCGCCGTTGTAGTGGTTCGAAAGCATGAAGATGTCTGTCCCAACCTCAAGAACGTTGTAGCCCTTCTCCGCGAGGATTCTGCCGATTTTAAGGCCGGCTCCATCGTCCTTCATCAGCTCGTTCCCAAGGGCAAGGATAAGGCTTCCCATCTTTCCTCACAAAGTACAGTTGCGCCGGGGGTTTATGAGCCTTGCCAAAACGTTTATATACTAAGGAACATAGTCATGGTCGTCTTCACAGCAAGGGGCGTATAGTTATGATCAGGAAAATCGTTCCATTACTGCTTCTGTTCGTGGTTCTGTCGACCGGATGCCTCGGGCACGAGGAAACCAAGACGAACTTCGCCGTAAAGATCAACGCGGTTCCCTTCAACCCCCGCCTCAACGTAACCGCCGTTATGTTCCACGTTCACGCTGAATTCAACGGGTACAAACACGTTGCCGTGGATTACTCCTATCCTGCGATACTGATCAAGACGAGCCCGGACGTTCTCAACGTCTCCGCATTCAGGCTCTCGGACGACGTGTACATGCTCCCGTACTACAGCTTCAATAACCCCGAGAACCTCGCGTCAATACTGGTGCGCATGAAAAACGGCTCAACGACGAGCGTTGACATCAGGATTGAGGGCACACCGGAGAAAAGCATTGACATGGTCGTCAACTACGATGTTGAGAAGAACGGGACGCACTACATCGTCAGGCCCATTGGTTGGTCTCCGAAAAGGATAACCCTCTGGAACGAGACCTTCAACGTCACCATAATGATTCAGAGGCCCATTCAGATCGCCAACGCTCCCACTGTTGAATTCAAGAACGGCACCTACGTCCTGCCGGAGATATGCAAAATAAAGAGCGGAAGCGTTACGGCAATCTACAAGTACTCAGTCGGCGACGTTTACGTCGTTGGTCCGGCTGGGGAGGGATTCGTCGGGAAGGTGTACTTCCCCTGCGAGAAGATGGCGGGAAAGTGATTCAGGAAATCAGCTCAACTTTTTCTTTCTTTGCCGGTTCGAAGAAGTCCTCGTCGAGCGTAGCTAAGGCAAAGCCGTGCTCGATGTATGTCGCGAGGATTAGTGCATCGTTCGGGAGCATGGCGTACTCCTTAATCAACCTTTTGGCAATAGTAATGCTTTCTCTGGTAATTTCCATGAACGCGTAATCAGAGAGAATCATAAATACCGTATCGAGGCCATCTGGGAGCCTTTCGGGGTTTCCTTTAATCGTTCTGGGTGCCCTACCTGACAGGAAACCCATCGCAACGTAAACAACTTCGCTGAAGATTATCGGATTAATATAGAGGATAGCGCCACTCTGAAGGAGGTTGGATATTAACGAAACGGCTCTCTTGTTGCCTTTCAGGTACTCAACCAGAACGGAGGTATCTACCAACGTGTGCCTCATAATACTCCTCCTTTAGCTCTTTCCACGTTTTGTCTGTCTTTAAAATCCCTTCAAGCTTTTTCATGTTCTTCATAAGCCGTTTTTTATTCCTTAAGAAGCGGGCGATTTCTTCCACTTCTTTTCTAAACGTCTCTGCGTACTCATCAGGGACTTCAACCTGAATGGTTATCTTTCCCACTACCCCTTCACCTATACGTAGTTTCGGTAAATACCTTAAAAAAATTTGAGAAGAGCTCAGAGCTTCGCGACGTGCACGGAACAGGAGATGCATGGGTCGTAAGCCCTTACCACCATCTCGGTGAGGAACTTAATCCTCTCGGGGTCGTCGTTGTAGTGCTTCTCGGCCATCATCCTGACGTGCTCCTCCATCATGGCGAGGTTGAAGGCCGTTGGCGTTATGATGTCGGCGTAGGCGACCTTTCCGCCCTTTACTTCGAGCGCGTACACTAAAACGCCGCGCGGTGCCTCGGTCGTGCTGACGCCGAAGCCGTCTTTCACCGCTACCTCGTCCCTCGGCCTTATCGGCCACTTCGCGAGGGCCTCGTCAAGCAAATCGATTCCGCGCTCGATGAAGTAGACGAGCTCAAGGGCCTGAGCCAGGTTGTTGGCGAAGGGGTTCGTTGGGCGGAGAAGCTCCTTATGAGCATCGTAAAGCTCCCTGGCCCTGCCGTAGAGGAGCTTCCAGTTGTTGACGACGCGCGAGATGGCACCGACCATGAAGGGCTTTCCGTGGTAGTGGGAGTGCTTGGCGAAGCTGTGCTCAACTACGAACTCCTTTATGTGCTCCCTATAACTCTCGCTCGGGAACTCGTTTCCGTCGCTGGCCTTTATGTAGTCGCCGTAGATTCCGTAGACGTCGTTCCTCGGCTTCACGGCGAGGTGCGTTATCGGCCCCTCAACCTCCTCGTACTGCTCAAGCTTGGCGAACAGCTCGAAGGTGTATTCGGCCTTCGGAAGGGCCTCCTTAAGTTTATCCTTCATCTTCTCGAGGATTTCCCTGCTTGGGAGCTTTCCAAAGCCTCCGAGAACGACGTTCTCCTGGTGTATGGCCCGCGCGCCAAGCTCGTCCATCATCCAGCTTCCAAGGTTCTTGAGGTCGAGCGCTATGCCTATCTCCTTTGTACTTATCAACCATGTGGAGCGGTCCGGAGTAACCGAGGTAGTCCGGCAGGACGAGTAGGTAGAGATGCAAAGCGTGGCTCTCAATCATGTCGCCGATGTAGAGGACCTCCCTCAGGGCCTGAATCTCCTCGCGCGGCTCAAAGTTTACCGCCTTCTCGGCCGCCTCCACGGCGGTGAGCTTGTGCGCCGCTGAACAGAAGGAGCATATCCTCGGGTAAACTGCGAGAGCCTCGTCGAGCTTCTTGCCGAGGGTTATGGCCTCGAAAAAGCGCGGCCCCTCTATGATGTTGAGCTTGACCTCCTTAACCCCATCGTCGCCGATGACTATCTCGACGCCACCCTTGCCCTCTACCCTTGCTATGTGGTCAACGGTGATTGGCAGGTAAACGTTCTTCATCCGCTCTCCCCTCCGAAGATTTTCTCAACCATCTCCTCAAGCTTCTCGTTGTGGGCGTTGAAAATCTTCATCCTCTCGAGGATTTCCTCCTTGGTCAGGCCCTTCTCCTTGAAGACCCTCGCGAGGGAGTCGAACCAGGCAACGTCGTAGCCTATCGCACCTCTGCAACCGATGCACGCTATTCCAAAGCCCGGACACCTCGCGTCACAGCCGGCCCTCGTTATCGGGCCGAGGCAGGGCTCGCCCCTCTCAAGGAGTACGCACGGGTTGCCCTTCAGCCTGCACTCAAGGCAGACCGGGTAGTCTATATCTTCTGGCCACGAGCCGACGAGGAACGTTCCAAGGGCGTAGAGGAAGTCCTTCTTCTCCGGCGGACAGCCGTAGATGTTGTAGTCTACCTTGATGTACTTCGAGACGGGTTCGGCCATCTTGGGCTGGAACTTGACCTTTCCGTCGCCGTAGACTGTCTTCCAGAGCTCTTCGAGGGGTTTGTCCTTCTCCCAGCTCTGAACTCCGCCCTGAACGGCACAGGAACCGACAGCCACCACAATCTTCGCGTTCTCGCGGATTTTCTTGACGAGCTCAACCTCTTCCTCCGTCGAGACGCTACCCTCGATGAACGCGATATCGACGGGCTCATCCTCGACGCTGTTCCTGTCGAGCATGTACCAGCAGACTATCTCGGCCCTGGGAAGGAGCTTGAGCAGTTCGTCCATCATCGCCAGCTGGAGCTGACAGCCGTAACAGCTCGTTAGAGCGTAAAACCCAATCCTGACTTTCTTCTCCTCCATCGCCACCACCTCAGTCCAGCAGGCCGGGCGTTGATATTATGTCGAAGTAGCCAAAGACCGGGCCATCTTTGCAGATGTACTTCCAGCTCGTGCTCGTTCCGGCAACGCAGTGGCCACATTTTCCTATTCCGCACTTCATCTTCCTCTCCAGCGTCACGTAGATGTTCTCCGGCCTGTACCCGTAGTTGATGAGCGACTCGAAGACCGACTTGTACATCCTCGGCGGACCGCAGATAGCCACTGCCGTCTTCTTCGGGTTGGTGTTGGCCTCGACTATGAACTTCTGGGGCCTTCCGTGCCTTCCTGGCCAGTCGGGGTCTCTGGTTACGCTCTGGATTATCTTGACGTTCTCAGCCTCGGCGAGGTCCTTCATGGCCTCCAGCTCCTTGTAGAAGAGCAGGTCCTTTCCGTAGCGGGCGGTGTTGATGAAGGTTATGTTGCCGTACTTCCAGCGGTTGTCCATCGCGTAGAGGAAGACGCTCCTCAGCGGTGCCGTTCCGAGACCCGCCGCTATGAGGAGCAGGTCCATGCCCTCCCAGTCATCGACCGGGAAGCCGTTGCCGTACGGCCCACGGACGAGAACTGTATCGCCGGGCTGGAGCCTGTGGACGACGGTGGTGACCCTTCCAGCCTTCCTGATGCACAGTTCGAAGAAGCCCCTCCTCATCGGCGAGGAGCAGATGCTTATTGGAACCTCTCCAACTCCCGGAATCGTGAGCTGGACGAACTGGCCGGGCTTGAACGTCCAGGTCTCGGCTATCTCGGGGTCCTCGAAGCGGAAGAGGAAGAGCTTCTCCTTCTCGGTGAGCTTGTAAACCCTGAGGACCTTAACCCTGTGGAGGGCGTAGGGGTTATCGTCGGGCATCATAATCTCCTTGGGAACGACCTCGCTCATACGTCCTCACCCCTTATGTTTTCGGCGTAGGCGAAGCCCTTCTTCGGTATCTCCTCGGCTATCTTGGCCGGGCAGGAGCGCTCCTCAAGGCCGAGGATAACGCGCAGGTTGCGAACGAAGCTTATGCCTGCCGGGCAGAAGGCGGTACAGCGACCGCAACCGACGCAGAAGCTTAACCCGAGCTTCTCATTGTAGGAGTTCTTACAGAGGTAACGGTTCATAAAGCGGTCCTTTTTGGTGGGTCTGAAGTTGTGGCCTCCGGCAACGAGGCCGTGGCTCCTGAACTGGCAGGAATCCCAGCGCCTCTCGCGGTAGCCGGTTACGCCGTCAAGGTTTACGATATCTTGAACCTCATAGCAACGGCAGGTCGGGCAGGTCGTGTTGCAGATTCCGCAGGCGAGACACTTCTCGCTCTCCTCCTCCCACATCGGGTGCTGCATCTCAAGCTCGAGCAGGTAGCGCAGGTCTCCCCAGTCCTCGTGGTACTTAAACGCTTGACTCCTCTTCCTCTCGAACTCCCTGAAGGCGCAGATGTCCTCAGTGGTTACCTCCTCGAAGAGCTTGATGTTCTTGTCAACTATCCTGTGTCCCTTGGGCGAGCCAACCCTGACCAGCCAGCCGTCGGGGAGCTCGTGGAAGAACAGGTCGAAGCCGTCATCGGCGAAGTCAGTCTCGCGGAGGTTGCAGAAGCAGTACTCGTCGGGCATACAGCTGATTCCTATTATGATTCCCTTCTCCCTGCGAACCTTGTAGTACTTGTCGGGGAGCTCGTCGAGGTAAACGGTGTCGAGTATCTTGAGACCGAAGATGTCGCAGGCGTGAACGCCGAAGAGCACGAAGGGCTCAACGTCCTCAATGGTCTCCCTGTACTCCGGCTTGCTGAGGTCGAACTCGAAGAGCTTCTCCCTTGGCCTGAAGAAGAACTTCTTCGGGGGCATTATCGTCCTGTTGTAGTGGAACTCCACCTTCCTGACGTCGTCAACTTCGCGGAAGTCGTAGAACTTCTCCGATATCTTGACCGGGGCGTAGAGCTTGCCCCACTCCTTGAGCCTTTCAAGGAAGGCGTAGGTGTTTTCCCTTGGCAGTTTAACGTATCTCAACCCCACCACCTCCGATGAACATAAAGGTACACACGACCATTTTTGTTCCCTCAATAGGGACTTACCCGGAGCCTAAAAAAGCGTTTTTAAACCCGAGAATTCTAAACCAAAGGTTTACATCGTTTGTTTAGCTAATTCGAGGAAAGCAAACAAAAATATTCGAAGGAGACAGAGAGAGCAACCCCTACACCTCGACGGATTTAAAGGCCCGGACGAGCGTTTTGTTCTCCTCCGGCTTCCTCACCGAAAAGCGCACGTACTCCGGCAGTCCAAAGCTAGCACAGCTCCGCACGAGGATTCCGCGCTTCTTCATGGCCTCAACAAACTCCTCAGCGTTCCCAACGCGCTTGATGAAGAAGTTTGCATCGCTTTTAACGTCTAACTCCCTTTCAATCCTCTCCTTCTCGCGCCAGATTAGGGGCATCGTCTTCCTGAGGTGCCCGAAGCTGTCTTCAATGAGGAATTCGAGGAAAGCCACCCCTGTCGAGCCTATGCTCCAGGGCATCCTAACGCTCCTGAACGCCTCTTCAAAACCGAGGACGTAGCCGACCCTTATTCCCGGCAAACCGTAGCTCTTGGTGAAGGTCCTGAGCTTTACAATGTTCTCTCCCTCTGGACTCTCCGGCTTTTTCACGAAGTCTATGAACGCTTCATCCAGAACGAGGAGCGCCCCTCTGTCTTCCACAGTATCGAGGAGTGGCTTGAGCTCCCTAACGCGGTAGAACTTTCCGTCCGGGTTGTTGGGGTTGCAGAAGAAGACGACCGAGCCTCTCTCAACGAGTTCGGCAAGCTTCCCTGGTTCGTTCGGGCCTTTGACGACTCTCGCTCCAAAAATTCTCGCTGTTCTCTCGTACTCGCCGTAGGTGTGGCGCGGAATAACAACTCTCCGCCCGCGGAGCGCGAGGATTCCGAGCAAATAGAGCGCCTCAGTGATGCCGGCCGTTACGGTTAGAGGCTCGCCAACAAGCCCTTCCAGCTCTTCCTCAAACCTCTCGTAGTAGGGGTAGCGGTTGCTGATTTCTCTCGCGCGTTTGAACATTTCGTCGAGCCACTCCGGCGGGTATGGATTGAGCGACGCCGAGAAGTCGAGCAAGCCTTCCTCCCTCGCGCCTCCATGATAGGTCGAGAACTTCACGGGCTCAAGCATGGACACACCCCCGTTGCGAGGAGTAGAAGGACGATTCCAATCCATTCGGCAACGACGAACCAGTAAACCTTTAGGGCCCGTTTTATGTCCTCGTTTTTCGGCTCCCTCCCCGGGAAGCGGTAAACGCCGGGCTTCTCGAGCCAGACTCCGAGAACGGCGCTCATGGCCGACATCGGCTTGTCGGAGTTTATCTTGAACTTTGCAAGGCGGTAGTGCCTGAGAACCCTCCTTCCTCCGAGCGGGAGGTATAGGAGAACGGTCAAGCGAGCGGGAACGAAGTTAAGGACATCGTCCAGCCTCGCTGAAAACTTGCCGAAGAACTCGTAGCGCTCGCTCCAGTAGCCGAGCATGGCATCGAGCGTGTTCACCGCGCGGTAGAGCAGAGCACCGGGGAGGCCGAAGAGGAGAAAGTAGAACAGCGAAGCGATTACGGAGTCGTTGAGGTTCTCGGCGAGGCTCTCTATCGAGGCGGAGTTGAGATGGGCCTCGTCCAGATTTTTAACGTCCCTGCTCACTATCATCGAGACGGCCCTTCTCTTTGCTTCGATGTCCTCGGTTATCGTTCTTGCTATGTGCTCGTGGAGGCTCCTAACCGCGAAGGAGCTTTTCAGGAGGTAAACCGCGAGGGCGTAGTCCAGCGGGAAGGGGAGGTAACTGGGAATGAGCGAGAGGACCAAAGCGAAGGCAATGACGGTGAGGGCCGTTAGGATCCCTGCGAGAAAATCTGGAAGGGGGCCTTTTCTTTTCCACTTCCCGTCGAGAAAGCCAGCTATGCTTCCGAACCAGACCACGGGGTGGAGCTTAACCAGTGGTTCCCCGAGGAGGAGGTCCCAGAGGAGCGCGAGGAGAAAAACGATTAGGGCGTCCATCCCCCGAAGGCCTCCCTGATTTTAGCGTACTCGGCGAGCATCTCATCATTCGGCTCGCGGACTCCGCGACGCACGTACCAGGCCGGATGTCTCAGGTACTCCACCTCAAAGCCGAGCTCCCTCAAGGCCCTTTCGGCGGTTCTGCCGAGGGCAAAGACGGCTTCCGGCTCGAGGATTTCGAGTTCCCTCGCGAGGAGCTCGTAGGCGCCTTCTGGAACGCGGGACAGCCTGTTGCTCGGAGGGTTGCACTTCACGACGTTGGTTATGTAAACGAAGTCCGGGTTGATGCCGAGGTGAAAGAGAACCTTCCTGAGTAAGCTTCCGGAGGCGTCGCGGTAGAAGCACACGCCGGTTTTTCCGCAACCTCTCCTTCCCGGCGCTTCGCCCACGAGGACGACCCTGGAACCCGTCCAGCCGTTGGCAAAGGGCAGTCCATCGAACTCGCCGACCTGGAGCTGGTAGCGCAGGTTCTCTCTACCACAGAAGTACTCGGGGTCCGTCAGAAGGGAGCAGTATAGGGCAGAAAGCTCTATCGCCCGGGCCTCAGAGGACTCATCGGTCACCAAAAACCTTTCCTTAGGGTTGTAAATCGTCCGGGCGTAGGTTCCGTAGGTTTTCTCATCCAGACTCAGGAAATCGCGCCAGGTTTTCAGCGAAAGTGGCCTGGCCAGAAGGTTTCCCGGGTTAACGTAGACGTCGCCGACCCTCCGAAGCTCACCAATTCGAATCAGCATAATGGATAAAAGCTCCAAACCCTTTATAGGCTTGGTGGTTGGATGAAGGGAGTCGCCTTTTTCTCAGGTGGCAAGGACGGCCTCTATGCGGTTCACCTTGCTGAAAGAAACGGAATCGAGGTCCCCTACCTTCTCGCGCTCAAAACGACCATAGGACTCTCGCCCCACTGGGAGAACTTCTCAGCCCTCAAAACGCTCGCCGATGCGATGGGGAAGGAACTGCTAACCTTCGACATGAACCGGGGAAGCCAGGCACTGGCGGAATTTATAGCTTCGCTGGACGTTGACTACCTGATAGCGGGCGACGTTCTGCTTGAGGACCACCTGGGGTGGATTGAGCGCCTCGCTGAAGAGGCTGGAGTCAAACCCCTCGAACCGCTCTGGGGACGAAACACTAAGGAGCTCGCCGAGGAAATCCTGAATACCGGCTTCGAGTACGCGATAACAGCCGTGAACCGTGAAAAGCTCGGCAAAGAGTGGCTCGGCTACACCTTCCGCTCGGTCGCCGACCTGGAGCTTTTCCTCGAGAGGAATCCCGGCGTTGACCCGGTCGGCGAGTTCGCGGAGTTCCACACCGTTGTTTTAGCATCTCCTCTCTTCGAGGGACGCTTCGTCCTTGAAATCCTCTCGACCGAGGAGAGCGAGAGATATCACTGGGTTAGGTTCGAGCTAAGAAAGGAGAAAAGGTAAATATGGGCGGGGCTAAAATATTGTGGGTGATAGAATGGGTGAGATAGTGCTCAGGATAACCGTCCCGGAGGGTTGGAGTGAAGAGATGAGAAAGGCCCTGGAGAGAAGGCTTGTCGTGGACGTTGCGCGGGAGCTCCAGAAGAGGGTTGAAGAGGCAAAGCGGTTCGAGGAAATCGTGAGGAGCATCAAGATAGAGGACGAAGAAGAGGCCAAGGCGCTTGAAGACGAGATTGCGAGGGAGATAGCCAGACGCTACGGAGTGGTCTGAATGGAAGTGGTGCTGGACTACAACGTCGTTTTTTCGGCTCTCTACAACAGAGGTGTTGCCTACAAACTTTTCATGCTGAACCACGTGACGAGGGACGTTGAATTTTTAGTTCCAGGATACTTCTGGGAAGAAGTCGAAAGAAAAAAAGACCGCCTCGCCAGATTAACCCGCCTAACAGAGGAGGACTTCGAATTCGTTCTCGCGGTTATCAAGTCCCAGACGATAACGATGCCGGAGCACGTGATTAAGACAGGCATAGAAGAGGCCCTTTCCCTGTCTCCCGACCCAAAAGACGTCCCTTACGTTGCCCTTGCACTCGCCCTGAGTCTCCCTCTTGTTACGGGTGATTTAAAGTTGAAAAACGCAATCAAAGATAGAATCGTCGTCTATTCCCCATCAGAGCTGTTAAAGCTCATGGGTGGCTCAATATGACCCCCGAAGAACTCCTCTCTAAGCTTGAATCCAAAGGGGTAACGCTCGAAAAGATGCTCAATACCGCGTTAGAGCTCTACATCGGCGACGAGCGCGAGAAAGTTCGAGAAAGGCTGAGAGAGCTGATGCTGAGGTATCTGGGCGACATCAACGTTCAAGCTCTGCTCTTTTCGGCTCTCCTGCTGGAGGAAAACTTCAAGGTTGAGGGCGACCCCGTGAACCTTGTGGCCGATGAACTCATCGGCATGAACATCGCCGAGCTCATAGGCGGGAAGATGGCGCTCTTCAACTTCTTCTACTACGACACCAGAAAGCCCGGTATTTTAGCCGAGCTTCCGCCCTTCCTCGACGATGCGATAGGGGGCTTTATAGCGGGCTGTATGACGAGGCTGTTCGAGGGGGTGTAGCGGTGCGGAATCTCTTACCCTTCTTCACGCGGATTCCGGTCAAAGGCGACTTCGAGAGGGTTAGAAATGAGCTCTGGGCACTTCCCATTCTCGCACCGGTAACTTCGGCCCTGGCGACGCTCGTCCTTTACCTGGGACTTCCTCTGAGCAACGTTCTCGCCCTCCTCGCACTCTACCTCACGATAGGCCTCCTCCACCTCGACGGTCTGGCAGACTGGGCTGACGGAGTTATGGTCAAGGGCGACCGCGAGAGGAAGGTTAAGGCGATGAAGGACTTAAACACGGGCATAGCCGGGGTTTTTGCCGTCGTTATGGTTCTCTTCCTACAGGTTTACTCCCTTCCCTTCCTCCCGTTCTACGCCCTCTACCTGGCCGAGCTGAACTCCAAGTTCGCCATGCTCCTCGCCCTCGCAACGAAGAAGCCCCTCGGCCAGGGCCTTGGAGCGTACTTCATGGAAGGCATGAACGGAAGGCAACTGGCCATCGGAACGGCCCTCTACCTCCTCCTGCTCTTGCCATTTGCTTACCTCGAACCCCGCTCTCTCGCGTCTCTCTTCGGCCTCCTTGCTGGAGCATACACCATTCACCTCTCGCTAAAAAACTTCGGCGGGCTGAACGGGGACTGCATCGGAGCGGTTGCTGAGATAACGAGGGCCGGAACGCTTTTAGGCATGGCGGTGGTTTGGCAAGTGATTTAAAGGAAAGACACTAAAGGTTGAACGGTGGGAGAATGGAGGACATAGAGAGGATATTCACAAAACTCCCCCCAGAGGCGAGAAAAGAGCTGTTGGATTACGCCGAGTTCCTGCTCGCAAAGTACGGGGCAAGGAAAAGAAAGGGGTTTAGCTTTACCTGGGCGGGGAAGCTGAAGGACGTTAAAATGACCTCAGTGGAGCTTCAGCACAGGGCCTTGGAGTGGCGGAGCGATGTACCTGATTGACACCAACGTTTTCCTTGAAATCCTGTTGGGTCAGGAAAAATCCGAGGTTGCAAAGCGGTTTTTGAGTTCGCACGTTGGAGACCTTGCAATGAGCGATTTCACGCTTCATTCCATTGGAGTGATTCTTTTCAGGCTCAAGAGGCCAGAGTTATTTTTGGAGTTCATCAACGACACACTGCCCAATATCGAAGTTGTAACGCTTCCAACTCTCGACTATCCCCGCGTTGTTGAATTTTACGAAAAGTATGGACTCGACTTCGATGATGCTTACCAGTGCGCAGTCGCAACGACTCATGGTCTAACAATCGTAACCATGGACGAAGACTTCAGAAAGGCTCCCTACTCGGTTAAGGTTGTTTTTCTGTAGGAGGCTGAATCCCCGGAATCACGTCGAGACTGTCCAGTTCCCTGTCCTCAAAGGTTGCGTATGGGATAAATCCAGCTCTTCTGGCCTTCTCTATGAAGTCGAGGATTCTAGCGAGGTTTTCCTGACTTCCCGTGCCGTCATCGACGTAATCAACCACGAAGACGGGCTTTCCAGCGTTGACGACCTTTTCGAGGATGGGAACCTTCTCGGCCGTCCATGGACTCGGCTCAAGACCGTCGTAGAAGACGTCCTCGCTTGCCCAGCCTGAAACGGTGGCAAGGAGTGTCCCGTTGTCGTATTCAAGCAGATACTCACCGTTCTGGGGGATTATTATGAAATCCCGTCCGGCTTTGGAGCGCGTGTAGTTGGCGATTTCGAGAATGAATTCAATCATCTGCTCCGCCGTCCAGCTCTCATTGTACCCCCGCTCCGCCCAGAACCAGTACTCATCGACCTTGTCGAGGTAAACCCCTGCAAAGCCCTGGGCGATTATTCTGTCGAGGTAGCGGAAGACGATTTCCTTCCATTCCCCGTCCCAGTACCTGACGGCGTAGTTGCCCTCCCAGTCTGGGTTCTCCGGGCCGAGCCACGCCGGAGGGTTCTCCTTCCAGCTCTCGTTCCAGTAAAAGCGGTAGTCCTCGGCCTCGCCAATGCTGATGTAGGCAATCGGAATCACGCCGGCCCGTTTAATCCCCTCTATCTCCTCCCTTGTATAGGCCGTCTCGTCGCTCCCGTCCCGCGAGTAGTCCATCACGACCAGATCAAACCCGCTCTCGGCTATAACCTCCGGACTCGCGTTCTGGAGCCAGTAGGCCCAGCTCCTCACGGAGGAAAGCGAGAGGTTTTCGGAACTACCTGGCAGGTTCGGATATCCCGTTGAACTCGGATTAGATGTCTCGTTCCGGGTTTTGCCCCATGAACCGCCCGGAGACGAAGTGTTCGCACCGATATTTGGGCTTGAGGAAGTTGAGGTGAAATTTTCAGCCCGCTCGGTTCCGGGAACCGTTGAAGTGCTCTCCAAGGCAGGGGTCGTGGAGTGTTCGTCTGGTGTAATATTTTGAGTCATGGCAGGAGTCGTAGGGTGAGGTTGAGTATCGCTTCCGGGGGAGATGCAGGCGGAGAGGAACACGAGCAGGACAAAGATGGCTATGTAGCGCATGTCCAATCTTGGGCGCAAGGTCTTTTAACGCTTGTCCGAATGTTGAGATATGATAATCATCATGGCCGGCGGGCGCTCGAGCAGAATGGGGCGGGAAAAGCCCGTTCTGAAGGTCGGCGGAGTGCCGATGCTACTCCGCGTTTATAGCGAGGCCGAAAAGGTCGGTGAGACGGTCGTTGCCCTCTCAAAAAATGCGCCAAAGACGAGGGAGCTGTGCCTCCGCAAAGGGATTCCCTTCGTCGAGACGCCGGGAAGGGGCTACGTTGAGGACGTTAAGTGGCTCCTCCGCGAGTTCGGGCCGTTCATCAGCGTCTCCGCAGATTTGCCCTTCGTTAAGGCGAGCGACATAGCGGGGATTTCGGAGGCCTTTGACGGGAAAACGAGCCTGACGGGAGTTCTACCGCTAAAGCTGGTTCCGAAGGATTTGAAGCCCGTCGTTTACAGGGGCTACGTGATAGTTGGCCTTAACGCCGTTGGAACCGAGGGCGAGCGGTTCTTCGAGCTGAGTAACCCGTTGCTCGCTTTGAACGTCAACACGCTGGAAGAGTTAAAGCTCGCTGAGAGGATAGCGATGCTGGTGGGAAGATGAGGGGGAGCGAGGTTAAAGGGGCGGTGGCGTTCGTCCTATTCCTGATACTCGCCGGACTGTTCCTCTTCGGCTTCCTGCTCTTCGCGGTGGTTTTAATCGCGGTCGGCCTAGTGGTCTTCCTCGGGTTCTACATCTACATTCGCCTGAAGCTCTGGTGGGCGAGGAGACACCCGCCGAAGGAACTTGAGGAGCCGGAGGATTATTTCTAAGTCTAACCAGAAGTTTTTTAAGCATGAAAACAACTAAGAATTGGGGAACCGAGATGGCAAGAAGGAGAGATTTCAATTTTGATAATCCGACAATAGTATTTAGTCGCCTTGAAATTGATAGTATCGTTGATGTTGATAATGTTAACTTAACCGTCCATGAGCTGGTTCAGAAATATGACAATGGAAAGCTCATTATTCCTAAGATTCAAAGAGGTTTTGTTTGGGATAGAAATAGAGGATTACTTTTTTTGATGTCACTAATCCAAAACTATCCTTTACCTCCCCTATTTTTATTCCAAATTGGAGACGAATATTATGTATTAGATGGACAGCAGAGATTAAAAACTATACTATGGTTTATAAAAAACGGGAAAATTGATGATCCAGTGGTTAATAAAAGATTAGGATCTCCAAGATTAACGCCAGATATAGTAAAGCAGTTAGTTAAAGATACTGGGCTAGAATTACGTGAGGAGGATGTACGAAAAGCATTTAGTAAAAACAATCATAACCATTTGAGAAATTGGATATTGGACAAACCAATTCCTGTTACTACAATAAAATTTAGAGGTACAAGAGACGATATTGATACAATTAAAAATCTCATATCTGATATCTTTATTCGGATAAATAGAGGATCGATGAGGCTCAATGAGTTTGATATGATTCGTGCACTTCATTACAAAGATGCAAAGGAGTATCTAGATGCCATCGAATCTATAATCGATGAAAACTTCCCGATATTGCCCGATGAAGCAGAACTTAATTATGAGCAATATATTAGGATAGAAAAAGCATTGATACTAATTGAATACTTTCTTAACGGATTTAAAGTAAGAACAGATTTTGAGCCTAGCAATACAAATAAAATTAATGATGTTATTGAGTGGATTCTTAAAGATCGCGCACAGTTTCTTAGGAGAACCCCCTCAGAAGCTAAAAATATGATTAATACATTCAAAGAGCAAATTTCTGAAACCATAGAGAGGGCATATGAAATGTTTGGAGAAGATGCTTTTAGAAAACCCAAAGTTGGTAGAGACTGCAGAGGAAATGTTAAATGTGCAGCTCTAACATTCAATTACAAACAGTATTCACCATTGATATTTGTTTTTGAAGTATTGGCCATTAAACTCGCAATGGATAATAATGAAGAACTTATTTATGGTAATAGAGTGGAAGAGTTTAAACATGAAATAATTGTTCGTGCATTAACGGATCTTGATAAAATTTCATCTAGAACCCTTGGAGATTTCGAAATAGCACTCAAAGTTGCAAGAGAATTAGTTTTGGATCTATCTAATGACATAAGTAAAACATTTTATGAAAGATCCCCTTCAGAACTTAAACAGTTACTGTGGGATAAATTCAAAGAAGCAAAATCTGGTAATCCCTATTGTCCCTATTGCAAAGCGGAAATAAAACAACTTAATACTTGTGATCTTGCCCACATTGTACCTTACAAAAAAACAAGAACTAGTTCGATATTTAATGTAGTACTTGCACATAGAAAATGCAATAGGAGAAATAAAGATAAGGTGATAGAAGAATTATTATAAGTTTAATTTATAAGTTTTAATCAATCTAAAGAGGTATGATCCTCTCGACATCGAGGTTCTCCTCAACAACCTTTGCAAACCTCTCTATATCCTCCTCGATGCTCCAGCGTTCAATCGAGACAGGCTCAAGGCCCTTCTCCGCCCTCAGGAAGTTGAGGAAGCGCTCCGTGAAGGCGAAGTTGTGGAATATTCCGTGCAGGTAAGTCCCGAAGGACCTCTCACCTATTGCCCCCTCCGGCTCGAAGGCTCTGACGCCGTTGATTGCCCTAATCACCGAGAACGGCCTCTCCGAGACGCTTCTTCCGAAGCGTATCTCGTAGCCCTCGACGGCCATTCCTTTAGCAGGTCCCCAGAGAACCTCGGCATTCAGGTGGTTCGTCCTCTTGGTTTTCTCGAAGACGGTCTTGGCTGGAAGAAGTCCGATTCCCCTAACGGTTCCACGCTTGGACTCGACGGTGTCTATAATCTTTTCCCCAAGCATCTGGAAGCCACCGCAGATTCCGACGATGAACGCTCCCTCGCGGTGGGCCTCGATTATCGCATCCTCAAAGCCCTCTCTCCTCAACCAGAGCAAATCCTCGACAGTGTTCTTGCTCCCGGGGATTATTATTACGTCTCCCTTGAGCTCTTCGGGCTTCGTTACGTAGTCAACGCCGTTCGCCCAGTGCAGGGGCTCGAAGTCAGTAAAGTTGCTCATGTGGGGGAGCTTGATTATCTGAATGTGAAGCTCGCCCCTCACCTTTGGGAACTCCGTCAGGGAGTCCTCCTCAGGAAGGCGGTGCTCGACGTAGGGGATAACGCCGAGTGTCGGCTTCCCGTAGTGCTTCTCAAGGTAATCAAAGCCCGGCTTTAGGAGGGACTTATCTCCCCGAAACTTGTTGAAGACGAAGCCGATTATTGTTTCCCTCTCCTCAGGTTTCAGAAGCCCCATCGTGCCGACTATGCTCGCGAAGCTCCCTCCCCGGTCTATGTCGGTAACGAGGATTCCCTTCGCCCTTGCGTGAAGCATAACGCGCGTGTTGGCTATGTCGTAGTCTTTCAGATTAATCTCGACCGGACTGCCGGCCCCCTCGATTATGACGAGGTCGTGGTTCTCCTTTAGCTCATCCAGAACGGTCATCGCCTTCCTGAAGAGTTCTTCCTTCCGCGAGAGCATGTATTCTCGAGCGGAAACGCTCCCAATCGGCTTCCCCATGAAGACGACCTGGCTCCTCATATTTCCTTCGGGCTTAAGCAGAATCGGGTTGAACTTCACGCTGGGTTTCTTTCGGCACGCTATCGCCTGTAAATACTGCGCCCTGCTTATCTCACCGCCCTCGATGCTCGGGGCCGAGTTCAGGCTCATGTTCTGGCTCTTGAAGGGAACGACGTCGTATCCGAGGTTCGAGAAAATCCTGCATAATGCCGTAACGAGGAGCGACTTGCCTGCTCCCGAGGACGTTCCGAGGACCATTAGCGCTTTTCCCATCTCCAACCCCAAAGCCTATAAAACCGACTGGATAAAAACTCCACGGTGGTTGGAATGGAGAGCCTCTTCCTTCTCGTCCTGGGCAACACGGAGATAAGCACCGTGCCGGGAATAAGCGTTGCCGGAGCGACGCCAGAGCTGACAAAGCTGACGCCGGTGGCCGACGCTGAATACCTCTTCCACGAGAAGCCCCTGACGATTGACGTGATTCCCGTAACGCCCGAAGGCCACCCAACGCCGGCCATAATCACCAAGGCCGCGAGGGAGCTCGCCAACTTTCCGGTTCTCGTCGTCAGGGGAGGAACATACTTAGCCCCTCTCGTCCCGCACGTCCACATCAGCGACGCCGTCGGGCGGGACTTCAGGAAGGAGCCGGCACTTCCCGAGTTTGGCGATATAATCAAGCGCGCCAAGCTCTTCGGCGAGGAGCTGAGCAAGACGCCAATAAAAGAACTCGTAATCGGCGAGTCAACACCGGGGGGAACGACAACCGCTCAGGCTGTCCTCTGGGCGCTCGGCTACGAGGCGAGAACCAGTTCCGCCTCACCAGACAATCCCCAGAGCTTGAAGGAGAAGGTCATCGCCGAGGCGTTCGAAAGGGCTGGAATTGAGAAGGGTCAGCTGAGGGACAACCCCCTCGAGGCTCTCAGGCAGTTTGGAGACCCTATGATGGCGACGGTAATCGGCATCGCGCTCGGCTTTAGGAGGGATATCGTTTTAGCGGGCGGGACGCAGATGCTGGCAGTTTCGGCGCTTCTCAATGCCCTCGGCGAGGATTTAAGCAGGTTCATGATTGCCACAACCAAGTGGGTCGCCAACGATAAGAGCGCAACCTTCCTCGAGACGGCGAAGGAAATTGGAGTTGTGAGCTACGCCGCCGACCTTGACTTCTCGAAGAGTGAGTTCAAGGGCCTGAGGGACTACGAAAGGGGCTACGTCAAGGAAGGCGTTGGAGCGGGAGGGGCGACGTGGCTGGCCGTTAAGGCAGGCTTCTCGCCGGAAGAAGTCAGCGCGAAGGTCGAGGAGCTGTACAGAAGGCTCATGGAGATGAGGTGAGCTCCCGGGGGGAGTTCGGCTTTTATCTATTCCAGCTTTCCGGTTTTGCAAGGTTAGAAACGTCAGTACTCAAAACTCATAGTCCCTCCTCAGCTAGTCGAATTAGGTCCTCAAGGGTTACCCTGCCCTTTCGAATTTCCTTTAACCGTGTTTTCAGCAGGAGGTTCTGTGCGTCGAGGAACAGCCTCTCGACCTGAGCCTCAACGTCTTCCATTCTCTTACCGGCACTAATAGGGGCAACGAGTTATTTAACCCTAGCTTTCTCAATCAGAGCGTAGAAGAAGCCTATGGTCTTATGCCTGTGGGGCCAGGCCCTCATAGTGCCGGGCAGGAAGCCCTCATCGTATGGCCCGCTGAGCGGGACGAGTCTCGCGTCGTCGTGTCTCGAAAGGAACCACCTCACGACTTCCTCGTTCTCCTCCGGGAGCATCGAGCAGGTTGAGTAGAGCAACCTCCCGCCGGGCTTTAAAAGCCTCCAGGCGCTCTCTATCAGTTCTTTTTGAAGCGCGACGACCTTCGGTATGTTCTTCTCGCGGAGGCGCCACCTCAGCTCGGGGTTTTTGGCGATGGTTCCGTCGCTCGTGCAGGGGGCATCTAACAGAACCCTGTCGGCAATTTCCTCGCCCAAAACTTCCGGGGCCTTCCTGCCGTCGAGCTTCCTAACTTCAGCAATCTCGACGCCGGCCCAGCGGAGGATTTGCCTCATGCGCTTAATCCTCTCGGAATCGATGTCAAAGGCGTAGATTTTTCCCTCGTTTCCCATGAGCTCGGCCATGTGGGCGGTCTTTCCGCCGGGTGCCGCTGCCAAATCAACCACAGTCTCACCGGGTTCGGGAGAGAGTATCAGGGAAGCGACGACAGAGGCCTCCTCCTGGGGCAGAGCGAGGCCCTTCTCCATCAGCTTTCCGGGGTTAAATGGGTCCAGAACGCGGATTACGGTTTCAACGCGCTCGCTCCTCTCGAAGCGGAGGTTTTTTCTCTTCAGGTAGTTCTCAACGTCTTCAACGCTCGCCTTAAGGCGATTGACGCGAAGGCTGACCGGAAGGGTCTCGTTGAGGGCCTTCAGCAGTTCCTCGGCCTCTTCCCCCAGAAGCCCGCGCATCTTCGCTATGAACCACTCGGGGAAGAGGTACTCCCACTTCAGCCTCTTCTCCTCGGAGTCGAGCTTTGGGACGTAGTTTATGATTCTGGGCAGGAGCTCGTAGTAGTAATAGCCCACATAAGGATGCGTTTTACCCGAGAGGAACTTGGCGAGGCCCTTGAGGTGCTGAAGGGTTTTCTCGTTAGGGTTCCTAAAAACGGCCACCTCAACCGCGACCCTTAGCGTTGCTCTCAGCCAGGGGTCGAGAATTAGGGGAGAAACTCCCACGAGTTCCTCGATTACCTCGTCTATCAGCCCGAGCCTCCTCTGAATGGAGTAAAAGATTCCAGTCAGCTTGGAGTTCTCCCAGCCCTCGATTTTGTAGCGCGAGAAGGCCTTCCTCTTGGCGCTTTGACTCGGCTTGATCACCTCGCCGAGCTTAACAGCCTCGATGAGGGCGTAGAGCTGTCTATCTGAGAGCTTGAGCTTTCCCATCAAGGACCCTCCCGAAGAGGTAAATATCAACGAGAATGCGCTCCAGTCTCTTCCTGTGGAAAAAGAACTGGGCGGGAATCTCAAAGGGAACTGTCGCCAGCCGAACCGGGGTGAACCCGTTGTCGGCCGAGAACCTCTCGATAAAGCTCCTAACCTCGGGCTTCGCGAGGTGGATCGAATAAATCCTGTCCGCTATCTCGAAGGCCTTGAGCAGGAACGGCCGGTCCGCGTGCCTCCTCTGGCTCCCGAAGGGGGGGTTCATGATGACGGTATCGACCCTCTCGTTGAACTCCGAGACGTCGGCGTTTATGAACTCCACGTCAACACCTGCCCTCTCAGCGTTCCTTCTCGCGACCTCAAGAGCTTTTTCATCGATCTCGACCGCGTAGACCTTCTCCGCTCCGAGGAGCTTCGCGCCTATCGCTAAGACGCCGGTCCCGGTTCCAAGGTCGGCAACGACCTTTCCAGCGATGTCTCCCGCGGAGTGGGCCAGCCAGAGGAGCTCCGAAGCGACGTTTCCTGGCGTTCTGTACTGCTCCAGCTCTGGTTTCGGCTCGGGAAAGCCCTGGAGCTTTGAGAGGAGCATTGCGAGGTGCTTCTTCTTCATCCCCTCACCCTGTGAACCGCTATGCCAAAGGGCTCGTCCCGGTCTCGCTCGACGCCAAGGATTTCATCGAACTCGTACTCCTCTCTCAGGCCAAGGAGGAGCTCCACTTCCCTCGGCGTCAGAACGGGCTTGCGCCAGTTCTCGTAATCATCGACAGGAACCCTCGGACAGGCAACGACGACGTACGCATCAAAGGGAAAGCCCTCCAGCTTCGGATAGCTTATGTGGTCCATCGCTATGAGCCTCGCCCCCCTACCGTGCTCCCTAAGGAGCTCAACCATCCGTTTGGCCTCGGCAAGCCTGAGCTGACCCTTCTTGGTGCTCACCACGACCCCAAAGCTCTTCGCGTCCATAGCTTTGGCTATCTGGGCCCAGCGCTTCCTTATCAGTCTCTCCGCTTCCTCATCCATCCAGAGAGCGTCGCCGGAGTAGGGGTTTATCGCGAGCACGGGCTTCTTAACCGCCAGCGCAACGCCAAGCGGGTGGAAGTAGCCGGCCCCGATGAAGAGAACGCCATCTGCCTCAACCCTCGCGCTGGAGAAGTTGCACCCGAGCACCTGTCCCGGCCAGCTCACCCTTGAGTCGCCTTTCCCGATGAGCACCTCGAAACCGTTCTTCTCCAGGAACTCCCTCACTTCGTCAAGCCTGTGAACGTGCTGGGCGGTGGTTACGAGCGCTATTCGCTTTCCAAGCTTCCGAATCTCTCCGAGGTTCTTCTCCAGGGCAGGGACGAGTTCGACCCTCGCGAAGGCCGGGACGAATATCGTCGGCACCTCGAGGTTCAGGCGCATGTAGCTGTGCCCGAGGTGGATTAGGGCGTCGCAGCCGAGCCTCTTTGCTTCTGAATCGGCGGGGTCGCAGGCCCCGTAGTTTACCTCGCCGTGCAGGATGACGGTTAAACCGTTCTCCTCCAAAAAGCGTGCGAGCTCTTCTGCTTCCCTCCTTAAGCCTTCGGGCGACTGGATGAGGATGCAATGAGCGTGGAGTTTCCTCAGCTCCTTCAGTATCTCGCCGTGGGGAACCTCGTGCATTTCACCACCACTGAAAGTTCCGGACTGGGTTTATAAACAATCGGGAAAGACCATCGGGAAAGGTTTATTAACGACCGCTCCATCATCCTTCGCTCTTCGGGGGTGATCAAATGAAGAGGCTCGGTGCAATCTTCGTTGCCCTTCTCTTCCTCGGAGCGACGGTTCCCGGGGTCAGCGCCGGCAACCTGCTGAACTACTTCTGGGACACGAGAACCTACCAGCACCCCTACCCGACCGACGTAAGGCCTGGAGACCTCGTTTACGGCCACAGCCCTGATCTCTTCAACGCGATTATCCCCGGCTACTGGATACACGTTGCGATAATAGCCTGGTACAACGAGAGCATTGACGACTGGATGGTTATAGAGGCTAAGATAGGCAAGGGCATCATAATCACTCCCCTCAGGGAGTTCCTCAGCAGATACGACGTGGTCGCCCTCCAGAGGGTTCGCGTAAGCGATGACGTGAGGCTCAGGGCGGTTCAGTTCGCATACCAGCAGCTCGGAAAGCCCTACAACTACAACTACTTCGGAAAGCCGAAGGTCTACTCCGACAAATACTACTGCTCCCAGCTCGTATGGGCGGCGTACCTCGTGGCGAGCAACTTCACCGTCAACCTGGACGAGAACGACGGGGCCTGGAGCTGGAAATACTTCTACTCCGTCGCCCCGCAGGAGGTCTACGACGACCCGATGACCTACACCATCTACTACCACAAGGCCTGATCCCTTCTTTTCTTTTCCGGCGCAAAGTTTTTAGGGAGTTTTTCTCAACAATACCTCGAACTTCGAGGTATGGGGGCGATGGTATGATAGTCGTCACGACCGAAAAGATTCCGGGCTACCGAATTGTTGAGGTCAAGGGCCTCGCCAGGGGCGGGGTCGTCATGGCAACTCACCTTGGCAGGGACATCTTAGCAGGGCTCAGAAACCTCGTCGGGGGTGAAGTCAAGGAGTACACCGAGATGATGGCCCAGGCGAGGGAAATAGCCCTGCAGAGGATGATACAGAGCGCGGAGGAGATGGGCGCAAACGCCGTAATTGGAGTGCGCTTCATGACCTCGAACGTTGGCCAGAGGATGGCCGAGGTCTACGCCTACGGAACGGCCGTCAGGGTCGAGCCGGAGTGATGCAGATGAGGTATTTGGCTTTTCTCGTTTTCCTGCTTTTCCTGGGCTACGTCTCGGCACTGACGCCGCAGGACGCGATGATGGAAGCCTGGAAGACCGGAAACTACTCGATAGTCGAGCCGTACCTCAGCCCCGCTATGAGAAGCGACATCGTGGAGAAGACCCTAAGCGCGGTCCGGGCCGAGATGGTGGGACAGTACGGGGAGATCAGGGGGTACAGCCTCGAAAAGGTCGAGAGGAAAGGCGACTACACGATCTACTACTACCGCGTCACCGCGGAGAGGGGGAGCTACACTGTGAGCGTGGCCGTGAAGGATGGCAGGGTGGAGGGATTTCACCTCGTCCCGAGTTTCAATCCGAGAAGCGCCATCTACCCGGTTCTCGGCGGTCTGCTCGGCCTGCTCCTCATCTGGGCCTACCTTAGGAGGTTCCACGCAGGAGAACTCATTCTCGGGGCGGTTCTGCTCGTTCCCATCCTCATAATCCAGCCCCTCCTTCAGATGCTCCCCCGGTACTTGGGAGCGGATAACACCGCATTCATGATCCTCTGGACGGGTTTTGTGGCAGGACTCGTTCAGGAACCCCTCAAGTACTACCTCTCCCGCGATAAAACCCTCGGAAGGGCCCTCTACGTCGGGGCCGGTTTTGGGCTCGGGGAGTCCCTTTACGTTGCGGTGCTCTCGTCCGTTCTCGGAGGTTCGGTTCTGGGCCTCGTCGAGAGAACCCTCGCGCTGATCTTCCACGCTTCCACCACGGTACTCTTCGCCTACTCTTACAGAAACGGCTGGGGGAGGGAGGCCCTGTTCGCGATGATCGCCGTTCACGGGCTCATCGACAGCGTAGCGGCCTACTGGCACATCAATCCATCGATGGCCGTTCTGGTGACCGGGTACGGGATAATGTCAGCTGTATCTCTGGTTCTGCTCTGGAAGCTCCTCCCGGCCGCGAAGTCCGAGAACGAAGAGCTCCCCGTACGGTGGTAAGCCAGAGGAGGTCGTTAGTTGCTCGGCGGCAGGGAAAAGGCGCTCAAAAAGCTCAGGAAGGACCTGCGTTCTGGACTGTACTCCTACCTAGTCCTCTCGCTCCTTGAGAGAGAGGGGGAGCTCCACGGCTACGCGATAAGGAAAAAGCTCGGAGAGCTGAGCGACGGAAAGCTTGTCCCGAGCGAAGGAGCTCTCTACGACATCCTGAAGAGCTTAAAAAGGTACAAGCTGGTGGAGGACTTCTGGGTCGAGGTGAGCGGAAGGCCGAGGAAGTACTACCGCCTCACGAACCTCGGGAAGGAAGTTCTGCTGGAGCTGAATGATGAAATAAGGATTATTGAGATCACCCTTGAGAGGATGGAGGGATCAAAATGAGCGAAAAGGCCTTCGAGATTTTTGTGTCGCTCCTCCTGCTTGGGTCGGGGCTGGTAACCCTCGCCTTCAGGAACAGGAGGAACAGGATGATAGGCTTCCGCGTCGGCTACACGTGGCACTCGGACAGGGTTTGGAGGAAGGTGAACACCTTTACCGGGCTCTACTCCGTCGCATACTCGCTTCTCCTGCTTGTTCTGGCCCTTCACGGCTTTCCCCTCACGCCGTTCATCCTGACGATGCTGGTCTTCGTGCTTTCCGAAGTTATAATCGGGACGTGGATGGCGAAAAGGGAGTACGAGCTTGAGGAACTCTCGGTAGAGGCCCCCGAGAAGCCGCCGGCAAAGGGGGAAGTGGAGAGAACAGGCATAAGGCCCTACCTCCTCGTCCAGCTCGGCCTTTTGGGGTTCTATCTCCTGCTGGTTGCCCTTTTTTGGGATAGGCTCCCTGAGCGGGTGGCGGTGCACTTCAGCGCGAGCGGAGAGCCGAACGGCTACATGGACAAATTCTCGGGGTTAATCGTGTTTCCAGTCCTCGGCTGGCTGCTTCCCTTCTCACTGACTTTCCTCGCCAAAGATCCGGGCTTCTTCGCGAGGGTAAGCGCGGGCGTAACCCGGAGGGGCTGGTTCGAGTTCAACACAATCATGAGCGCCGGCCTGGTGATGGTGTTCATCGCGGTGCTCCTCTACAACATCGGCTCCATTTCGGCGAGCTCGATAAACTACGTTCTCTTCGGCTTTCTGGCGATGATGGGCCTGGGCTTTTACAGGCTCCTCACGGTGAGGTCGGATGATGGGGTATGATACTAACTGCCATTAACCCTGGCAATCTCCCACTTTCTCAGGCTCTCGGCGAGGGCATCCCTCACGGCCTTCCCTATGCTTATCCCGAGCTCCGTCGCGGTTCCGGCCCACTCCTTTTCTCCCTTAAAGGCAAAGATCCCAATTCCATCGCTCGTAGTCCCGGTCGCGTTGTAGCCGAGGCTCAGGAGGGTGTAGGTCTTCGCTTCGGTTGCGGTCATTATCGCGTTGGCCATCGCGCCGACGGTAAGGCCCTCATCGATGACGAGGACGATGTTTATCGTTCCCGGTTCCCAGGGAGGTGGCTCTTCTCCGGCTATGGCCGGATTTGTGATTCCGGCAGTAACGTAGGCAGTAACGCTCCCGCTCCTCGAAATCGACAGAACTTTGCCAATGTCCGCGGCGGTCATGAAGCCCACGAAGTTCTTCAGGCCGTTTTCCCGCTCGAAGGCGAGGCAGTCCTTCCTGTAATCACCCGAGTAGTTCTTGGGAACCTTCATAAAGAAGAAGCCGTTGGCCCTTGCCAGTCCACCCCTGTGAGGGGCGTTGCTGAGGGCGAGCATCGGCCTGGGGAAGTGCATCACAAAGCCCTCACCCACGACCCTTCCCCCTGTGGTAGTCCCACCTCAGGACGACGAAGAGGATTATCATGAAAACGGTGATGTAGTAGCTCACCCTGAACGGGACAACCCCCACGAGTCCGAGGGTGTAGAAAACCGTCAGAACGAGAACGAGGATGAGGAGGAGACGATAAACAGTCTTTCTCTCCATCGTGCTCACCCCGGGCTCGGGAGCGGCCAAGCTCATCACTCCTCAGCCTTATTCTCCTCCTCATAGCCCCGGTATAGCGTGAGGCTCCTCCTCGCCCTCGCGCGGGGAATGTGGTGGCCCATGAGGGCGACTATCTCGTCGGCTTTAGCCTTTCCGTGGTGGAGCATCTTGCGCTCGGTCTTAATCTTCTCAATCCTGAAGGTGTAGCCCCCAACCTCCACGACCTCTCCGACCGCGAACTCCTCGTTCCTCAGCACTTTCACGCGGAAGGACTGGGTTATTCCCTTCGGCATGTAGACCGACACCTTGATGACCTTCGGATAGGTCAGGCTCTCGCCCCAGAGCGTCACTATCTCTCCGACCTTCGCCCGGTTCACCCTCTTTCCGCCTTCGAGCTCAATCCCGGTAATCCTTACCTCGTCCTCCTCGGTCTCGACGATGTCGCCGACCCTAATCTCCTCGCCCTCCGGAAGCTCCGCCTCGCTCTTGAAGCTCCTCTCGTGCTTGCTGACGATGAGCGGGACCCTGACGAGCTTCGGAAGCGTCACGTGCCAGACGTTGCCGCACTCATTACAGCGAAGGGTAAGCTCCCTTCCGCGCTCCTTGATGACCTCAACGTCATCGCTACCGCACTCGGGACAGATGAAGTACTCCTCCATGTCTCTCACCAGAGGGAGAAAAGGGAAGACGTTTATAAAGGTGCTCCCTTAGAGTTTCCCATAGCCGAGTTTAACCTTGTGAACGAGAATCTCGGCCTTTTCAATCAGTTCCACAGGGAGCGGAAGTCTTTCCTCCAGCCTGAGCCTGACCTGCTCCTTCAGCGCGCTTATCTCGCCCTTCACTTCAGAGCGCGCGTAGACCTCAAGGTCGCCGAGGTACTTATAAGCCCCCACCAAATCCCCAATCTTCATGTTGATGAGAACGAGCTCGCCGGCGTAGTAGGCGCTTCTTGAAAGGTCATTGGTCGTTATCGACTTCTTCAGCTCTTCCTTGTACTCCATCCCGAGGATTAACGCAAGCTCGGCCTGAAGCTCGCCGACGTTCTGATAGCGGTCTTCCTTCCGCTTCGCCAGACAGCGCATAACGATGTCATCGAAGGGTTCTGCTTGGGAGCTGAGCTCGCTGGGCTTTGAAGGGTCCTCCCGGATTATGGCGAAGCTCAGTTCTACTAGGTCGTCCCCCTCGAAGGGTAGTTTCCCAGTGAGGAGCTCGTAGAAGATAACTCCCAGCTGCCAGATGTCAGTCCTCTCGTCGGTCTTGCCGAACTTCGAGCGGCTTATCTGTTCGGGCGAGGCGTAGAACGGAGTGAAGCTCGTTAGCGTCGTGGACCGAGTTTCTTTAATGACCTTGCTGAGCCCCCAGTCTGAAATCTTGGGAATTCCGGCTTTGAGTAGAATGTTGCTCGGCTTCAAATCCCTGTGGATAATGCCCTTGGAATGAGCGTATTTGAGGCCTTCGGCGATGTTAAAGATAAGCAAAGCCACCTCCCTCGGTTCCATCGGTTTGGGCAGCTTCTCAAGCGAGCTCTCGCAGTACTCCATTTCGAAGAACGGCACTGGCAGAATGTTGTAGTCGTAAACCCTGACGATGTTCGGGTGCTTGAGCTTAGTCCAGTTCTCTATCTCCCTCAGGAAGGATTTGCCAGTTGCCGGGTCAAGGCTGAGCGGGATTTTTACTGCGACAATTTCGCCATCCCTCTTGCGTTTGACCTTGAAAACTCTTGCAAAGCCGCCCTTGCCGAGCTCCTCCAGCGGCTCGTAAACGCTCAACAGCTCCGCCGGGAATGCCGTTAGGGACGGGTAAGACTGGGAAGGCGTTACCGGTGTTGCGGGCGTGACAGGAGTTACAGGTTGAGGCGTTACCGTCTTCTCCCTGACTTCCACCGGAATGACTCTCTCGTCCTTGACTCCTATCCCATCTACTATGGCATTGATTTTGACTCTGAGGTCGAAGTTTCCAGCGTACTTTGGAGTGACTGTCAGCGTTTTCGTGACCTTTTTGCCCCTGCTCAGGGCTGGAAGTTTCAAAACCGATGACTCAATTTCGAGGAAGTCGTTGGACGAGAAGTCGAGGGTTAGCTTTAGGTAGTTTGAAAAGTTATTACTAACCGTGAGCTTGAGAACTGAGTCAAGTTCTTTGACGAGCTGGGAGATTTTGATTGAGAGGGAGTTCTGGATGTTTTGTTTGAGGAGTTTCCGGTCGAGATAACACTGGACTTTGGGTGTTACGTTGAGGGATCTGACTATGGCGTTTGAACCCATTACAACAAGAGATACTTTCTCGGTGCGCCACTCCCATCTCTTGCGGATTAACCCGACTTTACCATAATACGTCCTGACTCCACTCAGGACTTCACAATTTGTATCATAAACAACGGCACTTGTATCTGCTACTTGGGCGTTCGAGTTGCCACAGAAGTCACAGCCCGGCAAGCTTCCACTAGGCGGAAGCCTGAGAACCCAAACGTCACTATCATCAGCGCTAAAGCTGTTAGTGGCACCAGCAACGATAATGTCTCCGTTTGGGGCAATGGCAACCGCACATGCCTCCTCGTAGCCGCTCCCGCCGTAAGTTTTCTGCCATTTAACGTCCCCATTAGGGTCAAGCCTAAGAATCCAAAAGTTACTTCTCCCAGCGCCGAAGCTCCAAGTCTCTCCAACTACTATAATGTCCCCGTTTGGGACAATGACAGCCGCGTTAGTCTTATCCCAATATGTTCCCCCGTAAACTTTCTGCCATTTCACGTTGCCCTCGCTATCAAGCCTAAGAACCCAAATCCAAGCATCCCGACTATCATCAGTATTGATGTCGACAATAATTACGCCTGCGACAATAATGTCCCCGTTTGGTGCGATAGCAACAGCGTTAGCCTCATCATCATAGCTTCCACCGTAAGTCTTCTGCCATTTCACGTTGCCCTCGCTATCAAGCCTAAGAACCCAAACGTCACTTCTCCCGGTGCCAAAGCTTTTAGTAGCACCAGCAACGATGATGTCCCCATTTTCAGCTATTGCAACCGCGTAAGCCTCATCCCAAGCTTTACCACCGTAAGTCTTCTGCCATTTTACATCACCATTCCCATCAAGTCTGAGAACCCAAACATCCTCTCTACCAGCACCGAAGCTTTCAGTGATGCCGGCCACGATGATGTCTCCGTTTGGCGCTACGGCAACCGCGTAAGCCTCATCCCAGTCGCTTCCCCCGTAGGTCTTCTGCCATCTTACA
The DNA here is from genome assembly GCF_000151205.2 of Thermococcus sp. AM4. Taxonomy (NCBI): domain Archaea; kingdom Methanobacteriati; phylum Methanobacteriota; class Thermococci; order Thermococcales; family Thermococcaceae; genus Thermococcus; species Thermococcus sp. AM4. The sequence goes on along the minus strand of NC_016051.1, from coordinate 1,939,697 downwards.
TTACCCTTCTTGTCAAGCCTGAGAACCCAGACATCTCTTTCGATAGTACCAAAGCTGTCAGTATAGCCTACCACTATAACGTCCCCATTGGGGGCAATCTTAACGTCGTTGAACACATCTGTGCTTTTTCCTCCATAGGCTTTGAACCACTTCACGTTCCCGTCCCTGTCAAGCCGAGCCACGAAGCCGTCTTTCTGCTTGTCTTTTTCAACATACCCGGCCACAATAATATCCCCGTTCTTATCAACCGCCACCGCATTAGCCACGCCCGGCCCGTACGTCTTGGCCCAGTATGCCAATGGAGTCACCTGAAGGAAAAATGGTGGGAAAATATTTATCTCTATCGGTATACCCCGAGGAGCCACCGCCAGAGGGGGATAAAGCGAATCCTCTTTCCGCCGATTTCCTCAACCCCTTCTTCCCCCCACGTTACGACCGTCAGATTCCGACAGTGGAGTGCCTCTGATGCCCTTAGGAGTGCCCGGAGTTCCCTCTCACGGGTTTGAGGTTCATCAAGGGCATAGCTGACCTGTATCAATTCCTTAACCTTCCCCCCAAGCGAAACCACGAAGTCCACCTCTCCCCTCCCATCTTCCCAGTAATGAACCTCAAGCCTCGGCTCGAAGTAGTGCTTTCTCCTCAGGAGCTCGATGGCGACGATGTTCTCAATCCTGTAACCGGTGTCTTCGACTCCAAGGGCCGTTGCGAAGCCAATATCTACTATGTAGAGCTTCGGCTGGCTTCTCAATGACTCAACGTCGCTCGGATGGTATTTTCTGACAGGGAGAACGAAGCCGATGTCCTCAAGGTAGGCGAGGTACTCAGCAAGTGTCGGCCTGCTGACCTTAACGCCAGTTGAAGAGACGAGGGAGTGGAGCTTCCTGATTGAAGCCTTTCTCGCGAAGTTCCTGGCCAGAACCCTTATCAGGGCCTTCAAAGCTGAGACCTTCCCCACCCCGTAGCGCTCAACGAGGTCCCTGTAAACTATCAGGTCGAGGTACTCCTGCAGGGTTCTAATCTTCAGAGGGGGCGAATAGTCCACGATTCCCGGAAAACCGCCATACTCGACGTACTCCTCAAGAAGGCGCAGGAGAATTCCACGTCTCCTCTCGGTTAGGGGCTTTTCCGGCTCGAATCCTTTGAACCCCAGAAACTCACGGAACGAGAGCGGAAACAGCTGAAAGCTCAGCGTCCTTCCCCGAAGGGAACTCGCTATCTCTTTGGAGAGCAGTTTTGAGGACGAGCCCGTTATGAAAACCTTTGCCCTCTTTCCCTCAATCAAACGCCTCACGAATCTCTCCCAGCCCTCAACGACTTGAACCTCGTCGAGGAAGAGGTACATCACGTCCGCATTGGGGTTGTGCTTATAGTAGAGCTGGACTATGGCCGATAAGTCTCCAGCCGAGAGCCCGGCGAGTCTTTCATCCTCGAAGTTCATGTAAAAAATCCTCTGGATTGGCAGGCCGTTCCCGATTAGCTTCTTCATGGTCAAATAAAGGAGATGAGTTTTTCCAGTCCTTCGAAGACCGTAAACAGAGACCGCGACATCCACATCTGTGGGGAGGCTAAGTTCCCTTTCCCTGACCTCAGGAACCCCGAACTCGTGAAACTCGCCTATGACTTCCTCAAGGACCTCCATCATACCCGCCATGTGTGAAACTCAACTTTCCAAGATTTAAGGATTTTGGTCAACTCAACTTTACCAAATCGTGCAAAAATTGTAAAGTCAAGTTTACCAAAACCCAAAAGAGAAGCGAGAACAGGCCGGCTCAGAGCTGGCTTCCCTCCTCGGGGTTCTTAATCTTCAACAGCGGGCAGACTTCCATACACTCCCTGCAGTGCGTACAGCGGTTCCAGTCCACAACTATCTTCCTGCTGAGCGGGTCTATGCTCAAAGCTTCCTCGGGACACTTGCCGACGCAGACGCCGCAGCCGACGCACTCGTAGGCACGCTTGACGAGGTGGTAGGCGCTAATCGCTTCCCTCTCGTCCGGGGCTTTGGCTCTCCTCGTTCCCGTGAAGAACTCGACCTCGCCAGCCCTTACCACATCCCCTTCAACGCTCACCTCGCCGAGTATCGGCGCGACCTGCAGGAGGCGCTTCTTGTTGAGGATTGTGTTAAACTCCAGTTCATAGCCTTCGCCTGTCTCTTCAATTTTAACCTTAACCGGCTCCCAGGAGCGCTCCTCGGGAATATCAACGCCAAGCTTCCTCGCTATGGCCTTTTCACCCTTGCTCAGCTTCTTCCAGCGCCAGAAGCCGTAGGTAATCCACTCCTCCGGAAGGCCAAAGCGCTTCCTCCAGTGCTCTAAGGCCTTTCTCCACTTCTCCCAGAGCTCGGGCTTTTCCCTCTTGAGCCTCTCGAATTCAGCCAGCGAAGCGCTCGGGCAGAGGAAACAGCCTATCCTGTCGAAGCCCCTCTCGTAGAGCGGGTTGTAGGGCAGTTTCCTGCTGAAGATGTAGAGCCACACCTCAATCGCGCGCCAGTGGAATATCGGCGACGCACCTATCTCGTTTGGCACCCACTCGTTCCTCCACACGCGGGGTTGCTTAAACCTCTTTATGCTCTCGTACTTCCTCTGACCGACGAACATGAGCACTCCTTTCGGGTAGTTCTCCTTTATCGCCAGAGTTATCGGACCGAGCTTCGTGACCTTACAGCACCAGCGGTAGTCGCGACCCGGCGGTGAGAAAACGTAGAGCGCCCTCCAGAAGGCGTCTCCAGCGTCCGCAACCACGAACTTTATACCCTTCGGCTCAAGCTCCTTCCTCAGCTTCTCCACGTACTCCACCGTTTCCGGAAACTCGATTCCCGTGTTGTTGAAGAACACCGTAAAGTCATTGCCGAACTCCTCCAGGGCCAGCCCGAGAACGGCCAGGCTGTCCTTTCCGCCGGAGAAGGCAACGGCCACCGGTAGGTCTGAGTATTTGCTGGCAACCCTCCGCATGAACTCCCTGCTTTTCATGACTTTTTCCTCAAGCGCTATCGCGTTCGCCCTGAGAACGTCCTCCATCGTTGCCTTTCTTCCCTCGCGGTAGTTGACGCCTTTCTGCCTCTTGGGCTTGACCCCCGTTCCGCGCTCGCCCCGTATTAGGGCCTCGTAGTCCTTCTTCGCTATTCCCGTCGCAAAGACCTCGCCGTCCTCCGAGACGAGAATCACGTCGTCGTTCACCCTTATGCTCGGGTCAGCGTCAAGAACGCCAACGGCCAGGAGGTTCGCACCGTTCTTTATCGGCTCGACGGCACCTTTGTCGACTATAACCCACTTCCTCATCTTCTTTCCGAAGCGCTTCCAGAGCGCTATGGCGCCCTCAACCTTCAGGCCGGCCCTCCAGCTCAGTTTAACGGGGTCAAACTTGACGTAGCCGAAGACGTAGCCGTCAACTATGATTTCGTAGGCTTCATCTTCGCTCGGGAGCTTGTTGAGGAGGACGACCTTTCCATCGAGGATCTCCCCAACGTCAACGCCAAAGTGCTCATTGAAGACCGATTTTATGAACTCCAAATCCTTCTCAAAGGCGAACCTCAAATCGCCGGGAGGGGTTATGTTCAGCCTGAAGGTGCTTTCCTTCCCGTGAACGGCACAGCTATCGCCGATGAGCGGGACGTTGCACTTCTCGCACCAGTTTATGTAAGCCTTTCCGAGGAAAACCGGTCTCCCCATGCTCTCACCTGAGGCTGAAATGGGGGAGGGGTTTATAAAGGAGACGGGTCAAACCCGGGAAGGCAAAAACCTTTTAATCTTCGGGAGTTGGTAATAGCGGTGATCCGAATGAAGAGACTATCTTTCCTAATTGCAGTCGTTCTGATTGCGGCCCTTCTGCTCTCGGGTGTGACGCACGAGGGCAAGGAAAACTCACTGAGGGGATACTGGGCAAAGGTCTACACGGGAGATCACGTGAGGGGTGGGGCATCCAGCCTCGTTAAGAGCGACGATGGAACTTACCTCGTTGGATGGGTTAACATCTCGAACTCAAGGAAAGGCCTCGTAGCACGGCTATCCGAAGACGGGAACGTTTCAAGGGCAGTCGCGTACGGAGTAGAGGGTTTAGAGTGCATATTCGAGGGGGGCCTTGCCACGGGAAAGAGCATAATAGTCGCGGGGGTTCTCTTCAACGAAACCTCCATAGAAAACAAACTTCTGATAGCCGGAATTGACCAGGATATGAGACCGCTATGGGCCGAGACCTTTAATCTCAGCGTGTCCCTGGTTGTGAGGGCGGTCAAAACCACCGACGATGGGATATTGGTGGCCGGATTGATGATGAGCAGAGAGAAAGTGGGGCCCTTCGTTATGAAGCTGAACCACCGGGGAGAGGTGCTCTGGGCAAAGCGCTACACAAACGCAAGCAACGAGTTTCTGGGCCCGGCTGAAATCACATCCGATGGTGAGGGCGGCTTCTTGCTCCTCGGATTGGACCTCGAGCATGGTTTCTCTCAGATGAGCCTCATCGACATCGACGGGAACGGAAACGTGAAGTGGGCCAAGATTTACACGTCACAGGAGGATGTCTACGGAAGTGTCGTCCTGACGGACGGCAAGAGGATAGTCGTTGCCGGCGAAGTTGGGAATATTCTGGCGGAGGGATCCACCAGCGACGTGTTTGTTGCCGTTTTCGACGAGAGGGGGAACGTCAGCTGGGCCAAGACTTATGGGGGCGATGGAATTGATTCCGCAGGTGCGGCGGAGCTCATCGACGGTAGCATTGTAGTTGCGGGGATATACGGGGGAAAACTGGTACCCAGGATCCCCATCACAATCGAGAACTACAGCATGTGGATCCTCAACCTTGATGGAGAAGGAAAAGTCCTATGGGAGAAGGCGTACTGGGCTGGTATTCCAAGCTTCCTCATCCAGGATGGTGATTCGATCCTCGTAGGTGGCACCTTCCTCTCGGGGAACGAGAGCAAACCCTTCCTCTCAAGGATCAGGTGGAACGGCAGCGCTCCGGATATGGGGATCACACCAAGCTACCACGTTCGGGAAATTCACCTAAAGGCGGAAGGGCTGGGACTTAAGGTGGAGACGCTCAAAGTGAAGGTTCTGCCCGTGAAGCTTGAACTCCAAAACATCCCCCTGGAGGCGGAACCCATTGAAATTGAGCGGTGAAGTGAAACGGGTCCCCAGAAGGTTTATAAGGAGTTTTACCAATCGGAGTTTGAACACTCACCGGAGGCGATCGTAATGGGGTTTGCCACAGTTGCCCTAGTAACACTCGGCGGCTTTCTCCTTTTGCTGCTGCTCCTGGGAGTGAAGGTCATAAGGCCCTACCAGAAGGGTCTCGTTGAGAGGCTCGGAAAGTTCAACAGAATACTCGACCCGGGAATACACTTCATAATCCCCTTCATGGAGCGCGTCAAGAAGGTTGACATGCGCGAACACGTCATAGACGTCCCTCCCCAGGAGGTCATCTGTAAGGACAACGTCGTCGTTACGGTGGATGCGGTTGTCTACTACCAGATCCTCGATCCGGTCAAGGCCGTTTACAACGTGAGCAACTTCCTGATGGCGATAATCAAGCTCGCCCAGACCAACCTCCGTGCGATAATAGGCGAGATGGAACTCGACGAGACGCTGAGCGGAAGGGACATAATCAACGCCCGCCTTAGGGAAGAGCTCGACAAGATAACCGACCGCTGGGGTGTCAAGATAACCCGCGTTGAGATCCAGCGCATAGATCCACCGAAGGACATCCAGGAGGCAATGGCCAAGCAGATGACGGCGGAGAGGGAGAAGAGGGCCATGATACTCCTTGCAGAAGGTAAGAAGGAAGCCGCGATCAGGGAGGCGGAGGGACAGAAGCAGGCGGCCATACTGAAGGCCGAGGGTGAGAAGCAGAGGCAGATACTCATCGCGGAGGGCCAGGCCCAGGCCATAAAGAAGGTCCTCGAGGCCCTTAAGATGGCTGACGAGAAGTACCTGACGCTCCAGTACATCGAGAAGCTGCCCGACCTCGCCAAGTACGGAAACCTCATCGTGCCCTACGACACCGAGGCGCTCATAGGCCTCCTCCGCGTCCTCCAGAAGGTGAAGGACACGCCGCTTCCAAAGCCGCCGGAGCCACCGAAGGAGAAAGAAAGCACCGGGCTCAAGGACGAAGACGTTGAGAAGCTCAAGAACATGATGGAGTGAGGGCTATGGGCATTGCCCTCGCCGTTTCCCTCTTGATTTTGGGCCTGCTGATAATCCTGCTCGACATGATGGTCACGGCCTTCATAACCCCCATAGGCGTGGCCTTCGCCACCCTCGGACTGCTCCTCGGGTTCGGCATGAACTTCACCGAGAGCTTCGTCATCGCGCTTATAGCCGCGGTGGTTTCCTACATAATAATCGGCCGGTACATACGGCGGGACGTGGAGGACGTTGGCAGGAGGGAGGGAAAGTACACCTTCGACCTCGTAGGAAAGCGGGGAAAGGTCGTCAAGGTCGCGGAGGATCACTACCTAGTCGAGCTCGAGGGGGACAGGTGGATCGCGTTCAGCGACGACGAACTCAAGGTTGGGGACATCGTGGAAGTTACAGCGGTGGACGGGGTTAAGCTCATGGTGAAACGGGTGGAGCGCTAACGTTTTAACTTCCCCCTCCATTTTTCTCCGGTGTTGTCAATGCATCCGGGTGGCTTCTTAGAGGTAATAACCGGCCCGATGTTCGCGGGTAAAACCACCGAGCTCATAAAGAGGATCGAGAGGCAGGCCTTCGCCAGGAGGAAGGTTGCCCTCTTCAAGCCCTCGATAGACACCCGCTATTCTACTGAGGAAGTCGTTGCCCACAACGGGCTTCGCTACGAGGCCTTCGTCGTGCCCACCAACGGGGACGGAGTGGCGAGCATAATGGAAACGACGATTCGTGAGAAGTACGAGGTAATCGGCGTCGATGAGGTTCAGTTCTTTCCGATGGAGATCGTTGAAGTGCTCGACAAACTTGCGGACGATGGCGTTTACGTCATAGCGAGCGGCCTCAACCTCGACTTTAAAGGGGATCCCTTCCCCGTAATGAAAGAGCTCCTCGTGAGGGCAGACAACATAGTCTACCTGACGGCGGTGTGCACGGTCTGCGGAAGGCCGGCAACCAGAAGCCAGAGGCTCATCGACGGAAAGCCCGCGCCGAGGAACTCGCCGGTTATCCTCGTCGGCGGGAGGGAGAGCTATGAGGCGAGGTGCCGGGAGCACCACATCGTCCCCGAGGAATGAACTCGTCGAGATCATAAGATGCCGGGGCCACGAAAACGTTAGGGCAACCCACAGATCGACGCTGGAGTTCACGAAGGAAGACTACCTCACGCCCAGGGGTGACTGCATAATCTGCATCGAAGCCGACAAGGGAATAAACGACCTCAGTGAGGAGTTCAAAGCGGCTCTGAGGGAGGGGAGGAAGCTGCTCATAAAGATAAGGGTGGGAGAGCTCGTTGACGAGGTCGTCGCCTGGGGGAGCCCGGGGTTAATACTCGATCATCCCCACTCCATCGTCGTGAGGAAGAGCGAATACATCGACGCGAGAACGCTCGCAATAAGGGCCAACAAGGCGGCAAAGGACATAGACCGAAGACTGATAAACCGCCTTAGAGATCCCAAAACGAAGGCGGTAATCGAGCTGAGGATCCTCTGATCATCCCTCCAGATCCTCCCTCGAAAGGGCCCCGAAGAGGGCGTGCTTTTCAAGGCTTGAGAGGAGCCTTTCGATTTCAAGGGGCGGGAACTCCCTTCTGATGACCGAGATCTCCCTCTTTCCAAGGGTTTCCTCATCGAGAACCACGACAACGGCGGAGTTCGAGAGGAGCATGTAGTCCTTGAGGGAGGCGAGGAACTTAACGACGCTCCTGAAGTCGTTGTGAAGGAGCAGGAACTCCAGCCCGTCGAGGAGAACGAGCCCGCTTCCACCGCCCTCGGAGATCGTCCTTATAACGGATTCGAGGATAACGTGAAGCTTCGATGGATCAACGGAATCCGGAGCCTCGATTCGGCTCAGCCATATGCGCCTGTCAAAGTCGCACACCGTGGGGTTCTGAGATCTGCCTATGTAGATCCGGGTCTTAAACATCCCGCAGAGGGGGCCGAGCTTTGGAAGCTCCTCGGGGGTGACACTGAAGCCGCCAACGAGGGGGCTCTGCTCACCTCCCTCCTCCCCTTTCCCGGACTCGTGAAGAACCCGGGAAGAGAGGCGAAGGTAATGGATCGCCGACACCATGAGGAGGACGTAAGAAACGAGGAACAGGGCAGCCTCAAGCCACCAGAGAGCCTTGCCAGTTACGGCATCGACTATGACGACAACGCTTGCAATCACCGCGAGGATTCCGGAAAGAATGACGTTCACGGAGAACTTCCTGGATAGAGGTGCCACGATCCTCCTTGAGTAGAGGTAAGCCATGACCAAGAGAACAGAATACACCAGCAGGGATACAAGACCAGCGATCAGAGCGGCCACCTTAACCACGAAAGCACCCCACTCCCTTTACTCCCTCACCCTTAAGACCTTTTGGGAGAAAAGCTTAAAAGGGCCGATTTTTAATTACAAAAGGTGATCAAAATGCTCGAGGGCTACTACATAGTCGAGAACACCGGAATAGTCCCGGCCGAGAGGAGGTTCAAGTTCAAGGATCTGAAGGCGTGGGGCTACGATCTACATCTCGGAACCATAGACGGAAAGGAGGCCTACTTCGTCTCAAGAACCGGAACTAGGGAAGAGGGCGAGACCTACACTCAGGACGGCAGGGAGTACCACATCAGCGAGACCCAGAAGGAGATACCGAAGAACGCGAGGTTGCTTGCAAGAATCGTTATAGAGCGCGGCCAGCCCTACCTTGAGTTCTGGCTCGATACGGAGGAAGCCAACTACCCGCTCGCCAAGGAGGACCCGAGGCTAATCCTGCACCGCTTCTGGACGGCCAAGAAGTTCAACCAGCTCGAGAAGCACGTTGGCAGCGTCGGCCTGACGACGGACTTCTTCAAGGACAGGGTTTTCATCAAGAGCCTTCCTCTGCCCTTCGAGGAGTACCCGCCGAAGGTGAGGAGGGTTCTGAGGGAGGTCAGGGACGTTCACAGAGATTTGACCGGCTTTGGAAGGTTCGTCTTCCAGTACTACGGTGAGGAAGACAAGACCCACAATTACCGCCTCTGGTGGCTCCTGCCCACGATACACCTCTTCGACGTGGAGGTCTCGAACGAGGTCGATAAGGTCCTCGCAATGCTCGACTGAGCTACTTTTTCTTTTCCGCCAGAACGACAACGATGTCCTCAAAGAAGAGGTGCCTCTTTGCGAGGACCCTCGCTCTCAGACCGGCTTTCTGGAACATCTCCAGCGTTTCCTCAATCCCTGTTATGGAGCTCTGAACGAGGTATACCCGACCGTTCTCGGTCAGGTAATCCGGAACTTCCCGTATAAAGCGGTCTATCACTTCCCTCCCCGTTTCGCCTCCTACAAGGGCCAGGTCGATGGGCTCTTCAGGCTCACCGGGAAGATAGGGGGCGTTGAAGGTTACGACGTCGAATTCCCCCTCAACGTTCTCGAAGAGGTCGCTCAGGCGAAACTTCACGTTTTCAATTCCGTTGAGCAGGGCGTTCTTTCGGGCGAGTTCTATTGCCTTAGGGTTCACATCAACGCCAAGAACGTGTTTAGCCTTCCGCGCCATGAGGAGTGCTATAATCCCGGTCCCCGTGCCAATGTCGAGGGCTATCTCACCGGGCTTGACATCAACGGTCTCGGCGAGGAGAAAGGTATCCTCGGCAGGTTCATAAACGCTATCGTCGAGCAGGATCCTGAGGCCGTAATAAAGGGGCATCGTCACCGCCAGAGGGGAAAGAAAAGGGAGATCACTTCTTCCACTCGGTGTAGCCGCACCTTCCGCAGGCCCAGCGGTCCTTGTGGTTGGCCATGAAGACTCCGGGCCCGCAGCGCGGGCAGAACCTGTTCTTCCTGACGACCTTTCCACCCTTAACCTCGTAGAGCTTCCACTTCTGGCTGGTCTTTTTCTTCTTGGCCATCTACACCACCTCACTCTTCCTCCTTCTGGATCAGACCATCGCGGAGGAGGATGTAGTCGGGCTCGATGTAGAGCATCCTCTCCCTGGTCTCGTAGACCTTGGCGTAGCCCTTGGAAACGTGGCTTCCGAAGTAGCTCCTGATGTACTGAAGAACCATCGTGTTCGGGTCGAGGTCAAGCATCGCGGCGAGCTTGCCCTTCACCGCTTCCCTGCTCGGGGTAGGCTCGCCCTCGTGGATGATGTCGAAGTATATCTCCTTTCTTCCGAGGAGCTTGTTCTCCTTTATCTCGGTCACCTTAATCTCCATCACGAACCACCTCCATCTTCGCTAAGATTCGCGCGCACCTGCGCTTGCATTCGGGTGTTACCTTTATAAGCACTACCCCCTCGTCGGGCTGGCCGTAGAGCACCATCGAGCCGAGGGGGGCGTAGAGCACCGCAGGGATCGCCGCGAGGTCTTCCTCGCCGTTGACCTTGATATGGACCCTCCTTCCCCTGCCGGCGATCTCGACTCCCTTTCTGACGGCGTTTAATAAAGCTTTCGTTATGGTTCCAGGAGGGTTCTTGACGGTCAAAAACACGGCCTCGGAGCCGACGGAGGGATTGTAGGCTTTTCTCTTTGTCCGGTGGTCGTATATGGCCACCGATGGATACACCCCGAGCCTGATGACGTTTTCGGTCACGACGTCGCCGACGGTTATCAGAAAGGGCGCCTCCCGAAGGAGGGGTAGAACCCTGAGGTAGGGCTCCGGAATCTCCCCCCTAACCAGTTCTCCTAAGGGCTCTTTGAGCTCGTCCCGTAAGGCGGGGGGCAGGTAAAAGTAGAAGTCGTCGCACATGTCATCTCACACGGATTGCGTATTTGCCGGGCACGGTTGCACCGAGCTTCTTTGCTATTCTGCTCTTCTCGGGGTCTATGATTATGACGAGGTCGAACCACTCATCGCTGAGATCCCTGCTCCCGCAGACGGGACAGCGGTCCTCGGTCGTTATGTAGTGGCAGTGCCTGCAGGCCCTCTCCTTGACCATGCTCACGCCTCCTCTGCCTTTCTCTTCTCCTTCTCAATCCACTCGAACTTTCCGAGACCCGGCTGGCGCATTGTTAGGCCTATCTTGTTCTCCCTTATGACCCTGCTCTTGACGCTTATCGCTATCACCCTCGCCCTGACCTCGTCGCCGAGCTTGAGGATCCTCTTGGTTTCCTTACCGAGGAACTGCTTGTTCTTTTCATCGAACACGACGTAGTCGTCCATGAGCTGGCTGATGTGGACCAGGCCGTCCATCGGGCCGATCCTGACGAAGGCTCCGTACGGGGCCACGTCGATTACCTCTCCCTCAACAACCTCGTGCATGAAAGGCTGCCACACGAGAACGTTGAAGACGACCTCGTGGTAGGTAGCCCCGTCTCCCGGAACGATGACGCCCTCGCTCACTTCCTCCACGTCGAGAACGGCCAGCACAACGCCCTCGTCCCTGTCGTAGATGCCCTCGTAGGTCTCGCGGAGGACCAGCTTTGCCGCCTCCCTTGGATCCATCGTGAACATCCTGGGCGGAATCCTGACGACGTCCTTAACCTTCAGCAGCTTGTACATGGCCTGACCTCCGAAAAGAGATTGGGGGAAGGCTCACTCCTTCCCAAACTTCTCCTTGTAGAGCTCTATGGCACGAAGGATTTCCTTCTTCGCTTCCTCGGCGTTGCCCCAGCCCTCTATCTCGGTGACCTTGCCCTGGAGCTCCTTATACCTCTGGAAGAAGTGGGCGATCTCGTCGAGGAAGGCCTTTGGAACGTCGTCGATGTCCTTCCAGTCCTTGAAGTACGGGTCCTCGACCGGAACCGCTAAGACCTTCCAGTCCTTGTCGCCGGAGTCGTTCATCTTCATGATGCCTATCGGCCTGGCCTCGATGAGGGTGAGCGGGTAAACCGGCTCGCGCATTATGACCATTATGTCGAAGGGATCGCCGTCATCGTACCAGGTCTGCGGGATTATTCCGTAGTCCACCGGGTAGAAGAACGGGCTGTAAAGGACCCTGTCAAGCTTTATGAGGCCGGTCTTCTTGTCGAGCTCGTACTTGTTCCTGCTTCCCTTAGGGATCTCTATGAGAGCGTACACAACCTCCGGAACGTCCGGTCCGGGCTCAAGCTCGTGGAACGGGTTCATCTCTAACCACCTCTAACCCTTTTAGAACTCCTAAGGTGGCTTTCCGCTTGCCCTTTTAAAGTTGTTGGTGCCGGGCTAGGAAGCCCGGTACTCATAAACGGTCTCGCCGTCCGCTATCGCGTAGACGTCGGTATCGCCGTCGCGGTAGTGGACTATGGGCCTGTCCACCAGCTCAAAGGCGCGCTCAAGGTCCTCGGCCGACTTCAGTTCCACGCGCCTTCCGGCCGGAGGCGTCCCCTCAACAGTGTACTTCCCGAGCGATTTGAGTGCCTTCGGCTTCGCTTTCTTCTCCCGCCGGGAGTAGGCCAGCCCGATCGGCGGTATGGCAAAGATTATGGCCATCGCCGGGAACAGGGCCCTGGCGGTGGAGACCTTAACGTCGGAACCCGCGAAGGAGAGGGAGTTCGTTGTCGTGCTTACACTCCTGGTGACCTTTTTATAATCCTTCTCTGTCCCGGTCAGGTAGAGCATGCTCGCCGAATCCTTGCTCAGCCCGATCCTCTGGGTGAAGGAGTCCCTGCCCTCAGGCCTAACCTCAACCGTGACGTAAACTTCCTGCTCCGCCCGATAAAGCCCGGTTCCCTCCCGGACCCGCTTGAGTTTCTCGCTCAGGAGGCTCATGTTGAAGGTCACGGGCAGGGTGAAGGACCCCTCAAAGGAGCCGCTTCCAAGGGGGATCTCCTCCCGGTATACGTAGACTTTCTTCCTCCCGGTGGAGACGTAGTAGTCAAGGTGCATCGTGGCCATATAGGTTCCGGGAGATGATGGGCTCGTGCGGAAGGTGTAGTTTCCACTTATCAGCCTCGTTATCCTGGACGGATAGTAATCGTGTGTACTGCCGCTTTCATAGATGCTGTTGTTGGAGAACACCCCGAAGTGCACGAAACGCCCCTCCTCCTTGTATAGAGTGGAGTACTTGGCGCTCGTGGATATGGGCGCTCTCGAATAGGCGGCACTTGAATACGCTCCAAAAAGAACCGCGAGGACAATCGAAACGGCAATCCCCGCGAGGAGCAGATGCCTTCTGTCGAACTTAACATCCTTCATCTTCTCAACCTCCATTAACGGTAACGATTACTTTATTTGACCTGACATTGGTTCCGCAGAGATGGGCCCCCTTGTTCAGGGTGAACCTGGCGACGCATCCGGACGGAACATCGAAGGAAACGTCGAGCGTTATCTCCAGCGTTACGGTCTCACCGTGGGGCACGTGGACCCTCCACACGACACAGTTCCTGGCGTGGCAGTTGCAGCATGAGAAGCCCGCCGGGGGGTTCAGAATAACTGTCCCTAGGCTTGCACTCGTGCTTTTTATCGTCACGTGAGCACTCGAATGGTTGCACGTCCCGGGACAACGGAAGCAGTGATAAGGTGGAACCCTGTCCCATATCACAAAATCACCGCTCGGCCCGTTGTTGGTGAAGTTAAGCTGGAGGACTATCGTGTGGTTCCCGGAGGTGTAGTTGTAGACACCTCCAACGATTCCCTTCCTGAGCACGTATTCCGGCGAGCTCAGGCTGACCCTGATGGAGCAGTCCTTTAGTTCGGCGCTTCCCCCGTTCCATTCAGCGTAGACTGTAAGGGGCACCGTGTAGGTTCCGCTGACGGCATCCGCATCGGCCGAGAAATTGCCCTCGATAACAACGCCGTCACCGGCATCGAGGGTGTGCCACGAATCGTCCACGTTCCCCGAAAGCCCATCAGGTAAGCCCGAGAAGTCCCCCTCAACTCTAACGGACATCGTTTCGTTCATCGAGTTGAACAGCGTTATTGCCGTGAACTGGACGCTTGAGCTCCTGTTCATGTACACGATGCTGCCGCTGCAGGAGTAGGAGACGTAGGAATCGTTGCCATCGACGATGGCCAGCTTTACTATCCTGTCCGCCCCGTATTCCCTGAAGTTTCCGCTCGAGCCTACCACGAGGAGCAGACCGAGGAACATTACAAAAAACAACACAAGCCTTCTCATAACTAACCATCCCCCAGTACTTTTGAGAGGAAACCCCTCCGTTTCCGTATCCTGACCACGTCCCCCTTGGAAATCCCAGCGAGGCGGTAGAAGAAAACCAAAAGCGCTGACAGGAACAGGGCGTAGGCGAGGAGTGGAAGGTACGGACTGATTGAGTAGAGATAAACAACGACCGAGGCGGGGATAATGGCCGGATAAGAGCGAACCTGGAACTCCTCGCGGTATATCCTGGTGTCCTTTGGAACGGTGACGTGGACGGTCAGGTTTTTCCTGGAGCCGCCCCTTAGGTAGAAGAAAGCTGGATCCATGAGCTGGGCCCTCGTGCTGCTTCCTTCAACGAAATAGTAGAACGGGTAGAGTGCCTTGTTTTCGACCGTGATGTTCTTCTCGAAGGTTGAACCTGGAAGGTACCAGCCGGGTCTCTGACCCCCGGCGAGCGTCGAGGAGTAGGTAAAGGCCAGAGTCCCCCACGATGCGACGGTAACGAAGAGAAAGCCGCCGATGATCAGGACGGAAACTATCGCGTAAACCGTCCTGAGGCTTATCCTGTAGTACTTCACGCGGCGATGTCTCCTCCCAGAACCGCCAGAAAACGTCAGAACTGCCCCCAGCACAAGCAACAGGGCTATTGCGTAAGGGTTTGTGAGTTTTAACTTAACCGACTGGAGAAACGCGCCCGCCCCCCTGATAACCAGGGGTTTCCCGAAAAGTGTTACCACCTTCCCGGCTATGTCCGACCTCTTCACGTCCGGGAACTTGCCGTCCTGCTGGTCCGTTGCCACGTTGTGATCACCCTTGGTGATGTACCCCTCATCGGTGACCGCAAAGATCCTGTGGACCGTCCAGCCGCTCCTCCGGTGAAAGACTATGATATCACCAACGTCAAAGTTCCTGGCAAATGGGTTAACGAAGAACAGATCCCCCTTGTCTATCGTGGGGGTCATGCTGTCGGAGTATGCGTAGGACACAAAAACGGGCCTGTCCAAGAAGAAGCCGGCTAACGAACCCATGAGAAACACGAGGACGATGAAAGTGAATGTGTACTCGATCAATCTCTTCATTTTTCACTCCCCCTAAAAGGGGGCAGAGCCCCGAAAAAAGAAATCACCGTTCGCATGCACCTCTGTCTGCAGTTATTGTCATAGTAAACTGCTCAGATCCGAGGGTTGCGTTTGTCGTGTCAAATATCATGCCGACCTTGACGGGGTCTCCGTGGTAAACGGTGAACTGGATGTTCTGAGCCGGTCCAGCTACTGGGCTGGTATAGTTCCCCGCGAACACCATAACCTGCTCGTGGTTGGTGTTTATCTTGACGCAGATTGGGAAGTCCGTCTCGTTGTTCTCCCAGAGTTCGTTGCTTACCTCAAACATCTCCTCGAAAACGTAGGTGGTGTTCGGGCTCAGGCCGGCGCCTCCGCCGCTGGGTCTGTTGCTGTTGCTATCGCTGATGTCCACGTAGAGCTTGCCGTTGCTGTACTTGACGTAGGGCTGCATCGCGGTTAGGTCTATGAGCTCGTTGTCGTCGGAAACGATGTCAAAGCTCGCGTGCCTGTCGGCGGAGTAGTACCTGAAGTTTGCCCCGGCTCCAACGGCCAGAACCATTCCAATCATAAGCAATGC
The DNA here is from genome assembly GCF_000151205.2 of Thermococcus sp. AM4. NCBI lineage: Archaea > Methanobacteriati > Methanobacteriota > Thermococci > Thermococcales > Thermococcaceae > Thermococcus > Thermococcus sp. AM4. The sequence continues at coordinate 1,923,970 of NC_016051.1, read as the reverse complement.
CAATCCGAATAGTTTGTTCATCTCTCATTCCCCCTCACTGACCGCACTTCCCAACAAGGCTGCTGGGCTCGGTTCCGAGTCTCCAGGCCTCTATGTGGAGCGTGGCGTTCTGGCTGGTGCCGGGCGCGTGGTTCCCAGCGTCAAAGTCCATACCCACCTTAACGGCATCTCCAGACTCAACGACGAAGCAGACTGAGTTAACGGCGGTGTCCGAGTACCTAACTACGTCGCCGTTGGTGGCATCGTGGATGTCTCCATCCGCACCGTAAAGCTGTATTTCATCGTTGTCGCTGGTTATCATGACGACTATGGTCATGTTCTCCTCCCAAAGGTCGTTGCTTACCTCAAAGACCTCGTCGAAGTTGTACTCCGAGTTCGGGCTGAGGCCCATACCGTAACCCGGATAGTTCGGGTTGTCCGGGCTTATGTCCACAACTAGAACCCCAGTCTCGTTGTCAATGTACGCGTAGGGCTGGAGAGGGGTCAGGTCTATTAACTCGTTGTCGTCGGTAACGATGTCCCAATGGACACTTCTTGACGCACTGTAGTCCCTGAAGTTAGCCCCTGCTCCCAGAACAAGACCAAAGGCCACTATCAGGCCAAAAATTCCCAAGGCAAGATTCTTTCTCATTTTTTCGCCTCCATACGAGGCACCGTGGAACAGGCCGTACTGTGAGTGCGGGATCCATGCGGATCCGCGGCCCTTCCACACCACTCAACACTGAAATCAACTGCCACCACGGATGCCCCAGATCAGGGCAACCATACGGTCGCACCCAAGAACAGTTGCCCGTTTCGATATATATGAAGTTGGAAATTACCGGGCGGTAACGGGACATTACCGCTCATTTCTACGGGAATTATCTTCCTTCTTTGAGTCCCTCGGCTGAAGAACCCGGTACATCTTCATATGCTGGAGGATAGCCACGATGAGATACGTGACTGAGGCGAAAACCAGGAGCAGGTTTCCAAACCACAGCGCGGTAACGAGGAATATCACCGACAGGCCGGCGTAAAAAGTACTCCAGCTTATATCGTTCCTCTGGACGACCTCCATGTAGAGGGTAACGTTATCGGGCACCTGGAGAAGGGTTATTACTCCCCGCTCAAAGGCAACCACGCCTTCCCTCTCAAGCTTCGGAATGTGGGTCTGCATCAAACTGACGTAAACGCTCTTTCTGTGCCTCCTGTCCGTGTTGCCCTCCTTTTCCGCGATGTACTCGACTATATCCCTGAGCTCGGCCCTTCCGTTCTTCATCTGGAGGAACTCTATCATGAGCATGCGTCTCTTGTTGCCGAGGATAACGCTCGAGGACGTTGATGAAACCATCACTCCCGCCACCTCAGCCGGTACTGCTTCCGCCTGTTGTGATGGAGGGACGCCTCAACGATTCCCCTCGAGACGAGGTCCCTGAGAACCCTCTCAACCTTCTGCCGGGTGCATTCAAGCCCCCTCTCGTTCAAGAACCTGGTGATAAAAGCGACGCTCAACGGTCCCTTCAATCGCAGGAGGTTCCTGATCTCGCACTCCAAATTCAGATTTTCGTTCATTACCAAACCTCCCGGTACCTCTCAGATTAGAGCAATCTTTATTGGACATGTTACCAGCCCCTTGAATAACTTCCCACTCACCTATTCTGCGTTCCTCTCCTTAAAAAGCTTCCGAGAGAGTTTGAATTTGAATTTTCGACATTGAAATTTCTCAAATTGGCCAGAAATGGATGGATAAAAACCAACGATCTAAAACACGGTATCTCGTGGGGAAATCAGAATAGACGATGCCAGCGGACAACGTTGAAAGAATCCCGCTCGGGAAAAGGATTGGAAAATAACCCATATTTTGAAGACATGTTAATTCCACGAGAATGATACAGAGAAAATGCGGTTGAATGTCCAGATGTTAAAATTAGGAATGGGAGTAAAACATGGGGTTCGAATTTCGTCTGGAGCCCATGTAAATGGTAGCCCCGCGGGGATTCGAACCCCGGTCGCGGGATCCAGAGTCCCGCATGCTTGGCCGCTACACCACGGGGCTGTGCCCGTTGATAGGTTCCGGGATGGATTTATAAATTTTACCCTCCACAAGCTTTGCCCGCGCAGAGCTTGACAAAAAATGCCCCCCTCACCAAAGAGCAACTCAAAAAGAAATCCCCACAAGAACTGCAATTCAAAAGGAATCACAAATTTTGATGAAACTTTTGCTTGGCAAAAGTTTCGATGGCGGGCCGGGCGGGATTTGAACCCGCGACCTTCGGCTCCGAAGGCCGACGCCCCATCCAGGCTAGGCCACCGGCCCTCGGAACCGTTTTAAGGTGACCCAAAATAAAGCTTGCGGTGAAGACTATGATGCTCCCCGACTGGAAGATCGAAAGGGAAATCCTCATCCAACCGTTCTCGAAGGAATCACTTCAACCTGCGGGCTACGACCTGAGGGTCGGAAAAGAGGCGTACGTTGGGGGAAAGCTCATCGACGTTGAAAAGGAAGGCAAAGTTATCGTTCCACCGGGAAAGCACGCCCTTATACTGACCCTTGAGAGGGTCAAGCTGCCGGACGATGTAATGGGTGACATGAAGATAAGGAGCAGTCTGGCGAGGGAAGGATTGCTCGGCTCGTTCGCGTGGGTCGATCCAGGATGGGACGGCAACCTTACGCTCATGGTCTTCAACGCGTCCGACGAGCCGGTAGTTCTCGAATACGGGGAAAGGTTCGTTCAAATAGCGTTCATAAGGCTCGAGGGGCCCGCAAGAAATCCCTACCGCGGAAACTATCAGGGGAGCAGGAGAATAGCGCTCTCAAAGAGGAAATCCAAGAAGTAAAGAAAATGGAGGAGTTCAGCCGAAGAGGGCACCGAGTCCAGCGAGGGCCTCCTCCTCGCTGACCTCTTCCTCTTCTTCCTCCTCTTCCTCCTCGGCGGCCTCGGCCGGAGCCTCGGCAGCCGGGGCGGCGGCAACCGCAACCGGGGCGGCAACCGGCATGGCGGCCTTCTCGATGACCTCGTCGATGTTGACGCCCTCGAGGGCAGCGACGAGGGCCTTTATCCTGGCCTCGTCCGGGCTAACTCCGGCGGCCTCGAGCACCTTCTTGAGGTTCTCCTCGTTTATCTCCTTACCAGTGGCGTGGAGCAGCAGAGCGGCATACACGTACTCCATTTTTCGCACCTCCAATCATCTTCATTTTTTCATTCATTTCACGTGGAATCCATCAGGGTACGAGGGAAATTGAAAGTTCAGCCGAAGAGCGCGCCCAGTCCGGCGAGCGCGTCCTCCTCGGATGCCTCCTCTTCTTCCTCTTCCTCCTCAGCCTCCTCAACCTTCTCCTCTGTTGGCTGAGGGGTCGCAACGGCCACTTGGGCCTGAGCGTTTAAAAGCTCTTTGGTCTTCTCGTCGAGCAGCTCCTCGGGCAGGTTCCGTGCTATGAGCAGGAGAGCGCGTATAGCCCTGCCGAGTATGTCCTCGACGGTCTCAGGAGTAACGTAACCGGCCTCGACTGCAACGTTCTTGGCTCCGAGGAAGGCCTTCTGGATGATGGCCTCGATGGTCTGCTTGGTCGGATAGGCGGTGTTGACCGACAGGTTGAATGCGTGCATGTAAGCTTTCTGGAGCATGTTGATGTACTCCTGCTCGTCTATGGCGAGAACTTCAGGGGTGTACACGATGCCGTCCTCGTAAGCTGCCAGTAAGTTGAGACCGACTTCGAGCGGCTCGATACCGAGGGCGTTGAGGATCCTCGCGAGCTGCTCGGTTATGACCTCACCCGCCTTGAGGACGGTGTAGTCCTTCTGGATGCTGACCTTACCCTTCTCAATCCTCGCAGGGATTCCAAGGGCCTGCATCTCACCAACGAGCGGGCCCGGCGCGAGGGAAGTCGGTCCGGCAGGGATGACGACGTCCCTTGGAACGACCGCTCCGGGCTTGGCCGGGGCCGGTGTTTTGCTCTCCTCGAGGAGCTTGTAGAGCTTGAAGGGGTTCATCTCAGTGGCGAGTATCGCCGCCCCTCCCTCGATGTAATCGACGAGCTTCTCAAGGTCAGGCTTGTTGAGCTCCTGGGCGGCCCTCTTTATTGCCAGCTCGATGAGTGTATTTCTGCTGACCCTGAGAAGGGCCTTCCCGCGAAGCTTGTCGCGCATCTTGCTGAGCGGATAAGCTGGGACGCCGGCCACGTCGACAAGGGCAATCACTGGGTGGCTCTTGATGATCTTGGTGAGCTCTTCCACTTCCTTCTTCTTCCACTCGGCTACGTGGGCCATCTCCCTCACCTCTCAACCTTAACGGCCGGTCCCATCGTGGTCTTGATGTACACTGACTTCACCTGGTTCTCTCCGCGCTCGAGCTTGTTGATGATGGCGTTGAGAACCGCCTCGGCGTTCTCAGCGAGCTTCTCGTCGTCCATGTCCTCGGTCCCGATGGGGGCATGAACGACCGGGTTGTTCTTGAGCTGTATCCTGACCGTCTTCTTGAGCCTGTTGACTATCGGCTCGAGGTTGGTCATGGTCGGCGGAACGACCTGAGGCATCTTGTTCCTTGGACCGAGGTACCTACCGAGGTACTTACCTATCTTAGGCATCAGCGGAGCCGCGGCAATGAAGAAGTCGTAGCGCTTGGCGAGCTTTCTCGCTTCTCTCGGGCTCTTTGCAAGCTCTTCAAGCTGCTCTCCACTAATCACATCCAGCCCGAGCTTTTTAGCCGCCTCGGCCACGGCACCATCAGCGATGACCGCGATCTTTGGTTCCTTCCCACGACCGTGGGGCAGCACAACCTCAAGCTTGAACCTGTTCTCCGGCTTGCGGAGGTCTATATCCTTGAGGTTGACTGCCATCTCGACGGTCTGTGTGAAGTTGCGCGGCTTAGCCCGGGCCTTCGCCTCCTTCACCGCTTCCACGAGTTTCTGCCTGTCGAAGGCCACTTTACAGCCCTCCCTTCCTTTTTTGATTTTAGCAAGGACGAAGAACCAAAGATGCGTAAAGGGAGGAGTTTTTAAACTTTTCCATGGCCTCTAAATTCGGAGAGAAGAGGCCTCATTCGGCCTCTTCCGCCTTTGCAAAGAGTTCGTCGTAAAGACCCTCGTCGATCTCCCTCTGGACTTCCCTCGGGTCCTTGCCCTCAACTGTGACGCCCATGCTCAGGGCCGTTCCTATGACCTCTTTGGAGGCGGCCTTGAGCGTCGGCGAGAGCATCTGGTCGATCTTCATCTTGGCTATCTTTATGACCTGCTCCATGGTCAGGTTTCCGACGGGGCTGTGGACGGGCTCGCTCGAACCCTTGGGAATGCCGAGTTCCTTCTTGATGAGCTGGCTCGTCGGCGGGATACCAACTTCGATCCTGAAGGTCTTCTTCTTGGGATCCTCAACGATGATCTTAACGGGAACCTGCATTCCCTCGAACTCTTTGGTGGCCTTGTTTATCTCATCGACGACCTGCTTGACGTTTAATCCGAGTGGACCGATTGCCGGACCGAGTGGGGGTCCGGGTGAGGCCTTTCCTCCCTCAACGAGGACTTCAACGACCTGTGGCATCTTTCTCACCTCTCAACCTGTAAACCGTTCACTCCTTTTGGTGCTTGCTTATAAGTCTAACGTATTCTCCCCTCACCGTAACGGGGATCGGGACTATGGCGCCGATGAGCTCAACGACGATCTCGTCCTTGCTCTCATCGACCCTAACGACCTTGGCCTTCTCGCCCTTGAACGGGCCGGAGATGAGCTCAACTATATCACCGGGCTCGAAGCCGCTGACAGCGGGCTTCTCCTCAAGGAAGTGCTCTATCTCCTCGAACCTGACCTCGCCGGGCAGGGTTCCCCTGGCGTGCCTGATGCCCTTTATCGCCTCGTCCACGGCGCTCTTGCTGGGGGCCTCGACGAAGATGTAGCCCTTAACCTTGCTCGGGGCAAGGATTGCGTAAACAGGCAGGTTGTAGGTTTTGACCTTGCTGTAGATCAGCTTCGCGGTGGTCTCCTCCTGGCCAACCGTGACCCTCACTGTGAATATCTTGCCCTCGCTCATGGAAACCACCATCAGAGCCCGGTACCCATGATCAGGTAACCGATCACAGTTATGAGCAAGCCGATTGTTCCAATTATGATCATGCCAAGCCCGGTTATCTTGGCCGCAAGCTTGTACTCCTTCCAGCTCGGCTTTCTGGTTACGAGGAGGACCCTCCTGGACTCTGAAAGGAAGTTCTTGATCTTCTCAACGTAGTTCCCGCTCATGATGAACACCCCTACTCCGCTTGCTTAAGGCGAGATTAAAAGCAAATAAAAAGGTAACGGTTTCAGAACTCCTCAAGATCGAGCCTTACTACCCTTCTCTCCTCGTCCCCGTAGGGGGAGCTCTCCTCCTCGGTGACCGCGTACGGCGAGCTGACGCCGGTGACAACGAGGAGAATCCTGATCATCTTGCCGAGCTCTTCATCGAGCTGGATACCCCAGATGACCTGCGCCTCCGGATCGAGCTTGCTGGTGACGAGTTCGATGATCTGCTGGGCCTCCTCGAGCTTGACGTCGCTGCCGCTGATGCTTATGAGAGCGCCCTTTGCACCGCTGATATCGACGTCGAGGAGCGGGCTGTTAAGGGCCTGCTGGGCCGCCTCCAAAGCCCTCTTCTCACTGTCGCTCTCGCCGATGCCTATCATCGCAACACCGCCGTCCTTCATGACGGCCCTTACGTCGTTGAAGTCGAGGTTAACCAGTCCGGGCTTGGTGATGAGCTCTGTGATACCCTTGACGGCTTGAACGAGTATCTCGTCCGCAACTTTAAAGGCCATGTGGATCGGCAGGTTCGGAGCAACCTCCATGAGCTTGTCGTTCGGGATGACGATGACTGTGTCACTGGCCTTTCTAAGCCTCTCAAGGCCATATTCAGCGTTCTTGATGCGCCTTATGCCCTCGACGGTGAAGGGCAGCGTCACGACGGACACGGTTAGGGCGCCCATCTTCTTCGCCATCTCCGCTATGACGGGAGCCGCACCGGTACCGGTTCCACCGCCGAGACCGCAGGTGACAAAGACCATATCGGCCCCTTCAAGTGCCTCCCTGATTTCCCTCTCGCTCTCCTTTGCGGCCTCCTCACCAACCTTGGGGTTGTTGCCTGCGCCGAGTCCGCGGGTGAGTTCCTTTCCTATGAGTATCTTCTTGTGAGCCCTTATCTTGAGAAGATCCTGGGCGTCGGTATTGACGGCTATTATCTTGGCCCCCTGAATGCCGACCTGCATCATCCTGTTGATAGTGTTGCAGCCGGCACCGCCGACACCAACGACGTATATCTTTGCCTGAATCTGCTCGAGAAGCCTCCTGAGCTCCTCATCAATGTCGCTCTGAACCTCAACCTGAGGCTCAGTCTTTGACTGGACGGGAGCGGCAGTTTTATCAATGGCATCCTCAATCAGTTTCAACATCTTCCGACCCTCCGGGTGCAATTTGACGCCTGCACGTAAATGCAGGCTGCAAGTATATAAACTTAGCTACATAGATGGCCAACGCTGGGTTATGTTGATCTTGAAGTCTTTAAACCTTTCGTCATTTTTTCAGTCCCGGATGAATTCAAGGCCGAGTTTCTCGGCCAGATCCCGGGCCTTCTGCCTCATCTCCCCCTTGCTCCCCTTCCAGTCCACGTATATGGCCTCAACTCCTCCAAGGGTTCTCTCGATGGCCTTCGTTAGCATGGCCTCGTCCACAGGCTGTGCGTACTTTGGGAGTATGTGACCGAAAGCCAGGTCGCCCTCAAGGGCGCGCTTGGTCTGCTTGGGCGCGTAGTGGCCGCCCCCTATTCCAAGGGCCGGCTTGAATTCGTGCTTTTTCCCGACGTTCTCAAGGACGTGAACTATGGTCTCGGCCAAAATCTCGCCCGCTCTCTCGTTAACCCACTCCTCCTCGCTCGAGCCGATCTCGATGAAAAGGCTCGGCACGTTGAGCTCGCTCGGCCCGTGGTGGGTTGCCTCGTAGCAGACCGTCCAGCCGAGATCGTTGAGCTCGCTGAGCTTGAGGAGGGCGAGCTTCATTGCAACTGGATGAGCGATTGCGAGGGAGAAGTCCTTGCCCCCGTACATGGCCTTACCCCAGTTTCCGGTCACGTGGGTTGTCAGGGCGGGCATTTTGGCCTTGCTCGCGTGCCTGGAGGCAAAGACTATGAGTTCGGGCTTGATCCCGAGCTGCTCCTCGATCGCAGAGTCCAAGTTGTCGTAGTAGATCATCTCCTCGTTGGTCGTCAGAAGGAGAACATCCCCCCACCTGAAAACGGGGTTCCCGTCAAAGAGCCAGTCCGTTTCGCTGAACCCGAAGTTCTCAACCAGCTTTCCTCTGATGTTCATCGATGCTGGATCCACCTTTGTGGACATAACGACCTTCATTCCAATCCCCACTGTTAGGTGATGGGTGGGCTTATAACGTTATAGGGGTCAGCTGAGGGCCATGTTTATTATCGTCTCCCCGATGTTCTCGAGGTACTCAAGGATTCTGCGGTAGCTCTCCTTGGCGGTCGATTCCTTGGAGTCGATGGCCTTTATCTCGTCCTTGAGGCGGAGCATGAGCTTGTCTATCTTACCGAGATCCCTGTCCGAGATCCTGTCAAGGACCTCAGTAAAGAGGGCCTTTAGGGTGGCGAAGTCCAGGGGCTCTGGAGCCTCTGAGATGCGGATTATGTGGTCCCCTATTCGTTCGATGTTGCGGACTATGAAGAGTATGCCGATCAGGTCGAAGTGCCTCCTGATGATCCCGCTCTCCTCCACCACCGTGCGCTGTGAGAGAAGCCTGTTAACCGTCCGTATTGTCAGGAAGTAAAACCTGTCAAGCTCGTTTTCGAGGTCGTGGAGGTCCCTGAGGATTTCCCTTTCCCCGGGCTTAACCGCGAGGAGTTCCAGGTCGCCGAGCATCGAGATCACGATCGAGCGGATCCTCATCAGTATCTCCGAGAGGTTCACCTCCCTCTCATCAAGGAGGCTCTTCGCTATTATCCTCGTCGGCTCGTCGAGGATTATCTCAACCCCGGGCAATCCCTGGAGTATCTTCCTGATCTTCACCTTGTAGAAGGGCATCTCCTCCGGGAAGACTATCTCGAAAGTGTCGTACCCCTGAATGTAGGCGGATATAACGAGCCTTACCGCCATGTCGGGCGAGTAGTCCTTGGATATCTCGAGCCTCTTTTTCTCGCCGACGTCCTTGGGTTCCCGGGGGAATATAGTGATACTGCCATCGGGGTTTATCACCATGGGAACTGTATCGCCCTGCCTGAGGTTGTTCTCCACAACCCACTTCTTGGGGAGGGACACTATGTATGAACTTCTGCCCGTAAACTGTATCTTCCTGAACTCCATACTGCATCCCGGAAGCTATAGAGTTGGGGGGTTAAATATATTGCGGAAAAAAGAAGAGGTCAGGAGGTAGAGACCGCACAGACTGTCGAGTTGAAGGTTATTCCAAAGGCCTTCGGATGCAGGAATTCGGCCATCTCCTCTATGGCGATCACTATCCTTGGACTGGGCCTCTGGTAGATGTTGGAATCGGTTGCCGTGTAGGCCCTCCCCTCCTTGACGGCGGTCGTTGCCGAGAGCGGACCGTTGCAGAGTTCGGTGGCGTTTATTCCCGCCGTCGGGAGGATCACTATAACGTCCGGATCCCTGGCTATAACCTGCTCCTCGCTGACCTTAACCCATCCGCCCGTGTCGTTGAAGATGTTCCTTCCGCCGGCGATGTTTATCACGCTGTCCATGAAGGTTCCCCTGCCTGCAGTCCAGTAGCCCTGGGAATAGCTAAGTATGAAGAAGACCTTGGGGCGCGGAAGGTCTCTGACCCTGGATTCAACGTAGGCTATCTCTCCCTTCATCTCGCCGATCACAAGCTTTGCCTGCTCCTCTCTGTCTGTGATCTTTCCGAGGAGCTCGATCTGCCTGTAAATCCCGTTGATGTCCTTTGGAGCGACTATGACGACGGGGGCTATCTTTTCGAGCTGGTCAAGGATCGGAACGGCGTAGTCGTCGGCTATTATGAGATCCGGGCTGAGGTTGGCTATGAGCTCAAGGTTGGCGTACTTACCGTAACCTCCAATCTTTGATATGTTCTTCACAGCCGGGGGCCAGTCGGCCCACTTTGTAACGCCCACGAGCTTATCGCCGGCCCCGATGTAGAACAGCGTCTCGGTTATGCTCGGTGCGAGGGAAACTATCCTCTGGGGCTCCTTCGGTATGGTAACAGTCCTGTTCATGAAGTCCGTTATCGTCATCGGGTACTTCTCCTGGAACGCCTCCGGATGGAGGAGCTTCGCCAGCGTCTCAAGGCCCCTGATCAGCCTCGGACTCGGGTGGAGAATATCGTTCTCGTTCTCTATCATGTAGATCCTTCCGCTCCTCGCGGCAGACGTTCCGGCGAACTTCTGGAAGGCATCGTCCAGCTTCATGCCGCAGTGGGGGGTGAGGATGATAACCTCCGGATCCCTGGCTATAACCTGCTCCATGCTAACGGTCGGCCATCCGCTTGTGTCGTTGAAGATGTTCCTTCCGCCGGCGATGTTTATGATGTCGCTGATGAAGGTATCGCCGCCGGCAGTGGTCAGTGGATCGCCCCAGACAACGTAGAACACCTTAACCTTCTTGAAGCCAGATACCGCGGAGCCGAGCTCCTTAAGCTGGACAACGAACCGTGCGGAGACTTCATCGGCCTTGGGCTCGACATTGAAGATCTTTCCAAGGAGCTTGAGAGCCTTGGGAATATCGCCTACACTGTGGGGGTCCACAATAACGACGGGGGCAATCTTCTCGAGCTGATCGAGGATCGATAGGGAGTAACTGTCCGCGAGTATCAGATCCGGACTGAGGTTGGCTATGAGCTCAAGGTTGGCGTACTTACCATAACCGCCGATCCGTGTTACGTTGGCGACCTCCGGGGGGAAGTCGTCAAACCTAGTAACCCCCACGATCCGGTCAAAGAGGCCGAGGTAGTAGAGATCCTCGGTTATGGAAGGGGCAAGGGTGACAACCCTCTTTGGTTCCTTCTCGATCGTAACGGTCCTGTTTGCGAAATCCGTTATAGTTAATGGGTAGTATGGCTTTTCGGTCTGGGTTTGCTTGGGGGTAGTTGTAGTTGGGGTCGTGGAAGGAGTAGTTGTTGATTCAGAGGTGGAGGCAGAGGTCGTGGTGGTAGGGCTCTGCTCAACGCTCGAGGTGCTGGAAGGGCTGGGGCTTGAGGTTCCTGAACCGCTTATGCAGCCTAGGGCTACAACCGAGCCCACCATGATCAGGAGGAGAAACAAAACCGTCGCCTTTTTCATCTTCACCACCTGGATTAATTGTCCAGCAAGAAAAGGGCGAAGGCATATATTAAGGTTTTGGATATATCGTCCAAGAAGGCAACGGTTGGGAATGGTGGGGCCGCCGAGATTTGAACTCGGGTCTCCGGCTCCCGAAGCCGGAAGGATAGACCAAGCTACCCCACGGCCCCCCGAGAAACTGGAGCCCCGGGCGGGGTTTGAACCCGCGACCTGCCGCTTACCAAGCGGCCGCTCCACCAGGCTGAGCCACCGGGGCGTCGATGATACGATGAAGCCGAGCATTTATAAATTTTTCTCTTCCCGGACTTTCTCGACGAGCTCCTCAAGGACGTCCTTGAACTTGGCCGCGTCTATCCATTTGATGCCCATTTTCTGAGCCCAGGTCAATATCCCAACGTCTGCAGAAACTATGATCGCGTCGAGTTCCTTGGCCAGGAGGATAAGCTCAAAGTCCTCCTTGCTGTCAACTATCCCCTCCCGGAGGGCCTTGCGGTAGTTCCTTCTAAGCTTCTGGATGATCTTATCAACGTTATCCGTCTCGATCACGCTCTCTCTCACGGCCTTCTCAGCAACCCTGAGCCCCTTGTCTATCCTCCTCCTGATGTCGTCTATAAGCTCGTACACCACGAAGGCCGGGATCTTTATGTCGTGAACGTTTGGGGGCTTCTTTATTATGTACAGCTCGAGTTCGGGCGATACATCCTCCTCATCCACGAAGTTCATGACCTCCCTGTATATCCCGGGCGGCATGTAGAACTCCACCTTACCGAAGAGGGCCTTGGCGTACTCGAGAAAGGACTTAACTGCCTCGGTCGGGTTTCTGCCAAAGGCCGACCTGATGTCGGGATTGACGAAAATGCTCGTGTCGAGAACGAACCTCATGGTCTACCCCGATAAAGGTTGATGTCCAACGTTAAAAACAGTTGTGGAGGGCATGACTGTTACCAAAGGTTTATAGTAGGTTTTTGACAAACCGCTTACGGGTGAGAACATGAGGAGGGCCCAGGCCGCCATTGAGTACCTCATGATGATCGCGGTGGCGCTCATGATGGTCGCAATAGTTATCAGGTACGTCAGACAGGCGGCAGAGCAGGCTGGTAAAACAATCAACGAGTCTTCAAAGACCCTCTCAGAGTACCTGAGGAAAGAGTGGAGTAACGTGAGCGGCGGTTGAACCGAAAGTTGATGTTTTCCCATTCCCACAATTCAAGCACGGGGTTTTCTCTATATCAACCTCGATGACATGTAGCGATCTATCCGGTGATTCAAGGGTTCTTACGCGTCCGATCCCGAAAACTTTATATAGGGCGTTAGACCTAAAATAAAGTGCAAAAGACTCCTAAACAACTGGATGGAGGTGTATGAAATGGCTGAGTTGCCAATTGCCCCGGTTGACAGGCTTATAAGGAAGGCCGGTGCCGCCCGCGTCAGCGAGGAGGCCGCCAAGGTCCTCACCGAGCACCTCGAGGAGAAGGCCATCGAGATCGCCAAGAAGGCCGTTGAGCTTGCCCACCACGCCGGCAGGAAGACCGTCAAGGCCGAGGACATCAAGCTCGCCATCAGGAGCTGATGCCCTTTCCCTCTCTTTTACCAGAGTTTTACCCTTTTCACCGAGGGCTCTTCACCCGTTCTTAGAACGGCAAAGCCTGCATCGTCCCACCTTGGAAACGTCGGGGAGCCCGGATTGAGCAGGTAAACTTTTCTTCCGTAAAGGCTGAAGGAGTCGAAGTAGAAGCGGTGCGTATGGCCGAAGACGAGAATATCAACTTCCATGTCGAGGGCCTTAAGGCTCAAAAACTGCGCGTTAAGGCTCAAGAGCTGATGGCCGTGAATCATGCCTATCCTGAGCCGATCTGCCTCGACCGTCTCCTCCTCGGGAAGGTGCAGGTAATCGACGTTTCCCCTGACTGCAATGACGGGGGCAATTTCCTCGAGCGTCTCCAGAACGGACGGATCCGTTATATCTCCAGCGTGAAGGATGAGCTCCGGAGCGACGTTTCGCATTTTCTCAATAAGAACGGGGGGAAGGGCCCTCGCCTTGTCCCCAACGTGGGTATCGCTGAGAACCGCGATCCTCAAAAAGAAACACCTCACATCGGAACCTTGATGTTGAGCTTCTCGACGAGCTCCTTATAGCGGTTCCTGACCGTGACCTCTGTGACGTGGGCGACCTCAGCCACTTCGCGCTGGGTCTTCTTTTCCCCCTCGAGGAGCGAGGCAACGTACAGGGCCGCAGCCGCGAGCCCCGTCGGACCCTTACCGCTTGTGATGCCCCTCTTTATGGCCTCCTGGAGGATCTCCTTGGCGCGCTGCTTGGTCTTGGAGCTCACGCCAAGGGCGTCGCCGAATCGATCGACGTAATCGATCGGGCTCGTTGGGCGGAGGTTGAGGCCCAGCCCCCGGGCCATAAAGCGGTAGCTCCTCCCGATTTCCTTCTTCGTGACCTTTGAAACCCTCGCTATCTCGTCAAGGGTCCTTGGAATGCCCTCCATTCTGCATGCCGCGTAGAGGGCGGCGGAAACCATGCCCTCGATCGACCGCCCGCGGATTAGCTTCTTCATGACGGCCTTGCGGTAGAGTGCGGCTGCGGCTTCCTTCACGCGTCTAGGGAGCCTCATCTGCGCCGCCATTCTGTCGAGTTCGCTCAGGGCAAAGGCGAGGTTTCTTTCCGCGGCGTCGTTTATCCTCATCCTCCTCTGCCACATGCGGAGCCTTCTGAGCTTGCTCCGGTACATGCCGGTTATCTGATTGCCGTGTATGTCCTTGTCGCGCCAGTCTATGTCGGTCGAGAGGCCCTTGTCGTGTATCATCAGCGTCATCGGCGCACCTGTTCTCGCGCGCCTGGCCCTCTGATCCGGATCGAAGGCCCTCCACTCCGGCCCCTCATCGATTACGTTCTCCTCAAGCACGTAGCCGCAAACCCTGCAGACGAGCTCTCCCCTCGTCCTGTCGAAGAAAAACTCCGTTGAACCACAAACCGGACACACCCTCTTATCGGCCAAAGGTTCTCACCCCCTTCTCTTGGGGGTGGGGCGTCTGGGACGCCTCTTCTTGGGCCGGGTCTCCTTCCCCTTTTTCCTGGTTCTATTATCAACGTACAGAACAGAGCCCACGTAGCTTTCGGGCTTCTTTACCCTGGGTTTCACTGCAACGAAAGGTGCCTTCACGGGACCAAAAACATCCTTGATAACACCAACAAAGGTGAGATCCTTGTCAACGACACGATCGTTCAAACTGGGCACCCAGTTCGTCCTGATTATCAGAAACCCCTGCTTCGCGTAGTGAGAAACCCTCCCGAGTCGCTTCATAGCCCCACCCCAAAAGGCCATCTCCTTTTAAACTTTTCGCTCAATTCATTTATAAGCTTTTCGGTAATTTCCGAAAGGCTTTTATTTGGGAGTGATCTAGAAGTTAAATTTGAGCCCCTTTTTGAGTGTCCACCCCTCTCGCTTCTTGGACAAAAATTTGTTAAGAAAAGGTTTAAAAAAGCACTTTTTTAGCAGTAATCAGTCAATGGGGGGTGGTGAAATGAAAGCCCTTGAGAGGTATTTTGAGTTCGATCGGTACGGAACGAACATGAAGACGGAAGTGCTCGCGGGGATCACAACGTTCATGACGATGGCGTACATACTCTTCGTTAACCCCAAGATCCTCAGTGCGGCGATGGGGGCTAAAGCGTTTGACTCCCTCGTGGCGGTAACTGCCCTCGCTGCAGGTATTACGACCCTCATAATGGGCCTCTACGCCAAAAAGCCCTTCGCCCTGGCCCCGGGCATGGGACTCAACGCCTACTTCGCCTACACCGTTGCGCCAAAATACGGCTGGAAGGTCGCCCTCGCGGCGGTCTTCGTCGAGGGCATAATCTTCATCATCCTCAGCATAACGAAGGTCAGGAGCGCGATAATACACGCGATACCCCTCAGCCAGAAGTACGCGGTTGGAGCTGGAATCGGCCTGTTCCTCACGTTCATAGGCCTCAACGACATGGGACTCCTAACGGCCGCCACCAACAAGGGAGTTCTGCTCTTCACTGGCCTTAACGCCTCTGCCCTTGCAACCAAGGCCGGACTGCTGTTCTTCTTCGGCCTCTTCCTGGCGGGAATACTCATAGCCCTCCGCGTTAAGGGGGCCCTGCTTATCTCGATACTAACGACCAGCGTATTGGGCTGGATTACCGGAGCGGCCAGCTGGCCGACGAAGCTCTTCTCAACTCCCGACATAAGCTACACCTTCATGAAGATGGACCTGCACGGCCTGATCAACGTGGGAGCCCTTGGAGTCGTCTTCGCGTTCTTCATGGTGGACTTCTTCGACACCCTTGGAACCGTAACGGGACTGAGCGCCAAAGCGGGCTTCCTCACGAAGGACGGCAAAGTGCCCGATGCAGAGAAGGTTCTCCTCACAGACGCGATAGGAACCACCCTCGGAGCCGTTCTCGGAACCTCGACGGTGACAACTTACATAGAGAGCGCCGCGGGTATAGAGGAAGGCGGAAGGACCGGAATGACGGCGGTGGTGACGGGGCTTCTCTTCCTGGCGATAGGCCTCTTTATAGCCCCACTCGCGGGGGCGATACCGACATTTGCAACGGCTCCAGCTCTGGTGATAGTGGGCTACTACATGCTCAGCGCCATAAGGGAGGTTGACTTCTCGGACCACACCGAGGCCATTCCGGCCTTCCTCGTCCTCATAACGATCCCGTATACCTACTCCATAGCGGACGGCATTGGAATGGGCTTCATAAGCTACACACTGCTGAAGGTCTTCAGCGGCCGCTGGAGAGAAGTTCACCCGCTCATGTACGTTCTGGCGGTTGTTTTCCTGCTCTACTTCGCCTACCTGGGCGGAGTCTTCTGACTCTTTTTTTAATTTCGGAATTCGGAAGAAGAGAATCGCGGACGAAAAATCAGCCTTCTCCCAGCTTCTCCTTAACGAACTGCTTTATCGCGTACGGGCACTGTTCGCGTATGAACTGGGCGAACTCCTTCATCCTCCTGACGGTTTCCTCGTGCACGTAGTGCTCGAACTGGCAGGCGTCTTCCTCGGCTATCTCGGGCGGAATTCCAAGTATCTCCACGAAGAACTCGGTTAGAAACCTGTGCTTGGCGTAGGTTTTTTCGGCTATTCTCTTGCCCTCCTCCGTGAGGAGAATCCTGTCGTACTTCTCGTACTCCACCAGACCCTTGCTGCTCAGCTTTTTGAGGGCATCGATGACGCTTGGAGGCTTGACGTTCATTCTCTTGGCGATGTCTTTAACCCGGATTATACCCTTGCTCTTGTAGAGGAGGTACATGGTCTCGAGGTACTCTTCCTCTCGCTTGCTAACCTCCAACGGCCTCACCTGAGTTAGGATAACCAAAAATGTTTAAGTAGTTTTCGGGATCAGGGGACCACCTCGATCTCTACCGGCTCTCCCGAGCTAAGAAACGCCCTAACGTCCGAAGGGGTGAATGGATAGCAGATGATCAGGTGAACGCCCCCGAACTTTGAGAAAAACCAGAGATCCTGCCGGGAGGGCCAGCATACGTGGTCCGGGTGAGAATGGACCGTTCCCTTAACATCGTCGTCCAGCGGAAGCATCCACGTGTTGAAAAACGCCGAGGTTCTACCAAAGTGACCCGCCGGGGCTATGAGAACCTCCTCGAAGATCCCATCCTTCTCCCGGAGAAATCCCGCGAACTCGTTTGGATAAAAGCTCCTCGCGAGTTCTAAGAGGTACTCGAGGAGTTCCTCACGTATCCTAACCTTCTCGACCAACTTCAGCCCTCCAAAAATTGAAAAATCAGAGCACGGCTATCGCCTCAATCTCAACCTCAACCCCCTTGGGCAGGTTGGAAACCTCAACAACCGCTCTTGCAGGCTTTGCTCCGCTGAAGAACTCAGAGTAAACCTCGTTGAACTCCCCGTATTTGCCAATGTCCCTCAGATAGACCGTTACCTTAACCACGTTCTCAACGCTTCCTCCAGCGGCTTCAACAACGGAGAGGAGGTTTTCAAT
Organism: Thermococcus sp. AM4; assembly: GCF_000151205.2. NCBI lineage: Archaea > Methanobacteriati > Methanobacteriota > Thermococci > Thermococcales > Thermococcaceae > Thermococcus > Thermococcus sp. AM4. The sequence continues at coordinate 1,906,719 of NC_016051.1, read as the reverse complement.
GGCCCTCCTGGCCATTTCCTTGAACGTCCCCTTAACCAGCTCACCGGTCTCGGGATCCAGGGGGATCTGGCCCGAAACAAAGAGCAGCCTGCCCGAGGCGACGACGCCCGGGCTGTACGGCCCGATGGGGGAAATCCCCTCGGGAAACACGAACTCCTTCTCCATCTCGATCACCTCAGCGAAGCGAAGATTCCTCATCCTTTCGTCGGGTGTCCTCGGCCTCATCATGGCTTCTTTTCAAGATACTTCTCCAGGCTCTTGGCCGGCACGTCCAGTGAAAGACCGATGAGCTCGAGGGCCTTTCTGAGGGCGTAAACCCTCGCGTGCTCCTCGAAGCCGGGGGCGAACTCTGAGGGCTGGAAGTTGAGGTACCTCTCAACGACGGACGGGATCTCCGATTTCTTCACCTTCTTCCTGGGCCCGAACCACTCCTCAATGCCCTTCACATCTATGCCCGCGTAAGCCGGGAGCTTAAGGGTCACCGTTTCGTTTATGCTCGCGAGCAGCCTGGCAACGTCCACCTTCTGGGTTGAGTCGTCTATTATGAGCCTCTTGACGACTATCCACCTGCCGTGCTTGGCCGTGAAGTTAACGTGGTCTTCGGGGAAAGGAAACATCACGCGGACCTCTTCGAGCAGACCGTCGGGATAGTCCACGGGGACGAACCTCGAGAGGGTAAGCCTGACCAGCAGCGCCTTTGCGGCATCAACCAGGAGTTTCTTGAGCTTCTTATCCTCCTCGAAGACGAGTGCCCCGAGTTTCCTCGAGGTGCCCGGAGACTTGAGGGAAACTATAACCTTCGTAAGATCGCCGTCAAACCCCTCGGCGAGGCTCATTATCCCAGCAACGTTCATAACATCCGTCAGGTACTCTGGAATTTTGGAGTTAACCGTGTTGGCAACCCTCGCCAGGAAACGGGCGACCCCTTCGTCCTCCATATCCATCAGCCTGTCCGCAACCTTCCAGTTTCCGTGCTTTGCCGTGAACATGACGTGGTCTTCAACAGCCCGAGGCATCTTTCATCCCCAGAAGCTAATAGCCCGAGGGGGTATTTTATCTTTGCCCTCAAGGATAAAGTTACAAGTCTCGCGGGGTAGCATTGCCAGAGGCAGAGAAGGGGATGCTCATGGGAGAGGAGAGAGCCCTTCAAACCGGCGAGACCCTTGACCTCGGAATCGAGTTCGAGACGACCGAAGAGGTCAAGGTCCCCGAGAGACTCATAGATCAGGTCATAGGTCAGGATCACGCCGTCGAGGTTATCAAAACGGCAGCCGGGCAGAGGAGGCACGTCCTCCTGATAGGTGAACCCGGAACTGGAAAGTCCATGCTGGGCCAGGCGATGGCCGAGCTACTCCCAACAGAGAACCTCGAGGACATACTCGTCTTTCCAAACCCAGAGGACGAGAACATGCCCAAGATCAAGACCGTCCCGGCATGCCAGGGAAGGCGGATAGTGCAGAAGTACCGCGAAAAGGCCAAGAGCCAGGAGAACATAAAGTCCTACCTCCTGCTCGCGATAGTCTTCATGGTCATGATGGCCGTTATGATGCAGTACTCGACCCAGAACTTCCTCATGGGGCTCTTCGTCATCATTCTCACCATAATGGTTCTCTCAAACATGAGGATGAGAACGAGTGTCCTCGTGCCCAAGCTCCTCGTCGACAACTGCGGAAGGACAAAGGCCCCGTTCATAGACGCGACAGGAGCTCATGCGGGTGCACTGCTCGGCGACGTGAGACACGACCCGTTCCAGTGCTTTAGCGGAAACGAGAGCGTTGTTATCAGAGAAAACGGCAAGATAAAGGCTGTAAAGCTCAAGAATTTCGTTGAGAATGCTCTGAAGAACCCGTCAGGCGAGGGGACGGATGGGGACGTCAGGGTAGTCTACCACGACTTCAGGAATGAGAACGTTGAAGTCCTCACCAGAGAAGGCTTCACAAAGCTCCTCTACGCCAACAAGAGGGTTGGAAAGCAGAGGCTGAGGAGGATAGTCAACCTTGAGAAGGACTACTGGCTTGCCCTAACTCCAGACCACAGGGTCTACACCCCCAGCGGACTCAAAGAAGTCGGGGAGCTCACAGAAAGGGACGAGCTCATCAGCGTTCCTGTTGTGGTGCTCGACGAGTTCGGGATAGCCGGAACCTACGGCGAGGAGGACAAGCTGAGGGACTACTTCCGCTGGATGGAGCACCGCGAGAGGACAGGCCACGGCTACAAGAGGGCCTCGAAGGAGCTCGGAATAAAGGCGAGCACCCTCCGCTGGTGGGAGAAAGGGGCAAAGCCAAAATCCCTCAAGATGGCGGAGAAGCTCAAAGGACTTGACCTTCTGCCCCTAAGAAGCGACGACGAAAGGCTTGAGAAGGTTGCCCTCCTTGTGGGAGCACTCTTCAGCGACGGTAACATCGACAGAAACCTCAACACGTTGAGCTTCATCTCAAGCGAAAAGGAAGCCGTTGAAAGGTTCGTTGATACCCTTAGGGAGCTCTTTGGCGAATTCGACTACGAAATCAAGGAGAACCGGGAGGCAAAGGGCAGGAGCGTTCTCTTCAGGACTTGGGACAGAAGGGTTATAAGGTTCTTCGTGGCCCTCGGTGCTCCGGTCGGCAACAAAACAAGGGTCAGGCTTGAACTCCCGTGGTGGGTCAAGCTCAAGCCATCGCTGTTCTTGGCCTTCTTCGACGGCTTCTACAGCGGCGACGGCAGCGTTCCGAGGTTTGCCCGCTACAAGGAGGGCATAAAGTTCAACGGAACGCTTGAAGTTGCTCAGCTCGCGGAGGAGCTCGAGGACAAGCTGCCGTTCTTTGAGGAGCTCGCGTGGCACCTCGGCCTCTTTGGAATAGACGCCAAGGTCAGGGTTGATGAAGCAAGGGGCAAACACAAGGTCAGGCTCATCCTGTCGCAGTCCATAGACAACGTTCTGACGTTCCTTGAACTCGTCCCGATAAGCCTCTCCCCCGCGAAGAGGGAGAAGTTCATCGCCGAAGTTGAAAAGTACCTGAACGAAGCGGGCGATTCGAGACACGCCGACAGGCTCGACGAGCTCAGGAAATGGTTCGAGCGCGTGAAGAAGAGCGAGAAGAGGACCTTCGTCGAGACGTGGGAGGAAGTGGAGGTAACCTACAACCTGACGACGGAGAGGGGCAACTTAGTAGCCAACGGCCTCTTCGTCAAGAACTCCGGAGGCCTCGGAACTCCAGCCCACGAGCGCGTTGAGCCGGGAATGATACACCGCGCCCACAAGGGGGTTCTCTTCATCGACGAGATAGCCACGCTCTCCCTCAAGATGCAGCAGAGCCTTCTCACAGCGATGCAGGAGAAGAAGTTCCCGATTACTGGCCAGAGCGAGCTCTCGAGCGGCGCGATGGTCAGAACCGAACCGGTTCCCTGTGACTTCATTCTCGTTGCGGCCGGAAACCTCGACACGATAGAGAAAATGCACCCCGCACTCCGCTCGAGGATTAGGGGCTACGGTTACGAGGTTTACATGAGAACCACGATGCCCGACACGATAGAGAACAGGAGGAAGCTCGTCCAGTTCGTTGCTCAAGAAGTCAAGCGCGACGGCAAGATTCCGCACTTCACGCGCGATGCCGTTGAGGAGATCGTTCGCGAGGCCCAGAGGAGAGGGGGCAGAAAGGGCCACCTGACGCTTCGCCTTCGTGATCTGGGTGGTATCGTAAGGGCCGCTGGAGACATAGCGGTCAAGAAGGGCAAGAAGTACGTGGAGAGGGAAGACGTCCTTGAGGCCATGAAGATGGCAAAGCCCCTCGAGAAGCAGCTCGCGGACTGGTACATAGAGAACAAGAAGGAGTACCAGGTCATAAAAACGGAAGGCGGCGAGATAGGAAGGGTAAACGGTCTGGCCGTCATCGGGGAACAGAGCGGTATTGTCCTGCCGATTGAGGCCGTCGTTGCCCCCGCCGCGAGCAAGGAGGAAGGAAAGATAATCGTCACAGGAAAGCTCGGCGAGATAGCGAAGGAGGCAGTCCAGAACGTCTCGGCCATAATCAAGCGCTACAAGGGAGAAGACATCAGCCGCTATGATATTCACGTCCAGTTCCTTCAGACGTACGAGGGTGTCGAGGGGGACTCGGCGAGCATAAGCGTTGCAACAGCCGTAATCTCGGCCCTCGAGGAGATCCCCATCAGGCAGGATGTTGCCATGACCGGCTCGCTTAGCGTCCGCGGCGAGGTTCTGCCGATAGGCGGCGCAACCCCCAAGATAGAGGCGGCGATCGAGGCGGGAATTAAGACGGTCATCATACCAAAGGCCAACGAGAAGGACGTGTTCCTCAGTCCGGATAAAGCTTCCAAGATACGGATAATCCCCGTTGAGACCATTGACGAGGTACTTGAGATAGCACTGGAAGACTCGGAGAAAAAGAAAGAACTGCTGAGCAGGATAAGGGACACGCTGCCCCTCCGCAAAACCTGAGCGTTTCTTTTTTATTGGCGTCTTCGGTATTTACATTTTGGTGAGTAATATCACCATAAAACACCATTGCATTGAAATAATAACATGGTAATTTTGTAACATTGTGTGACATCCGAACCCCAATTTAGGCGGACATTCGAATTACGAACATTCCATTAGGAACCATAACCGATAGCCTCGTCACAAAATGTTGAAAATTTTCCGAAAATCTTATAACCCCTAAGGGGATATGGAAACCGTACACACCGGAGGTGTTAGGATGCCAAGGAAAGTTAAAATAGACTCCATTGACCTTAAGATCGTTCATCTTCTCTCCGAAAACGCAAGGATGACCTACAAAGAGCTTGCCGAGGCAATCGGGACAACACGGCAGAGGATTTCCAGGAGAATGGACAAACTCGAGAGGGCGGGGATAATACGCAAGTACACCATACTGCCGGATTATGAAACCCTCGGGTACTCCTACATAATCCTCGGGATAACCCTCAAACCCGGAGCAAAAACAGACGCCATAGTCCAGAGCCTCAAAGAGAAGGAGTACGTTAAGATAATCCAGAAGGCCCTCGGCACCCACAACCTCGTCGTCCACGTGATAGCCCCCAAGGACATGAGGGAGATCCAGTCGATTATAGAGTCCATCACGAGCGACATAGAGGACATCGATCACGTGGACATAACCTTCATAACCGAGACCTGCAAGTTTCAGACTTTCTAACTCCGATTCTTTTTTAATTCTCGCCAATAGTCGAGGGAAAGAGTAATAAATGAGCCCCCACGATATGACACAGAAAACAACGTAAAATCAGGGGGCCAGAGACATGCACGATCCATCCTTCACAACCGGCGTCATGGGCCTCACCGTGCTATTCCTAGGCTTGATCTCGTACAGGACCAAGGCACTCGATCTCAGCGGAACGCTGGCCTCGGTTGTAATAGGCCTTATCGTGATCCTCCTGGGCAACGTCTACACCCTTCTGGCCCTTCTCGTGTTTCTGGTCTCCGGGATCGCGGCGACTAAGTATCGCTTTGGCGAGAAAGTTAGAAAGGGCTTCTCCTCCATAGAGGAGAAAACGCGGAGCGTTGGAAACGTCCTCGGAAACGGGCTGGCCGTTGTGGTGTTCCTGATCATAGAGGCGATCACAAAGCAGGATGTTTTCTGGGCCGCGACGTTCTCGGCCATAGCAACGGTCAACGGTGACACCCTCGCCAGCGAACTCGGAAAGATCTACGGAAAGAGGCCGAGGCTTATAACGAACCTGAAGCCCGTGAAGCCCGGCACGAACGGGGGCGTTTCCCTGGCGGGCGAACTCTTCGCACTTCTCGGCGTTCTGGTTATCATTCCCTTCGCGCTGCCCCTCACGAGACACGACCTCACCATGACCCTCGCTATTCTGAGTGGGGGCTTCATTGGAATAAACGCTGACAGCTTCATCGGGGCCACCCTCGAGAACAGGGGTTTTGTCAACAACAACGGCACCAATTTCCTGGCCTCTCTGATCGGTGGTTTGGTGGGGGCGCTCGTCTTCTATGTAATGGGCGGATGATGACTACGGCGGATTCCCGAGCTGTGAGGAGGACCTTAGGGTCTGACGCCAAAAAAAGAAAAGAATCACTCCTTCTTCTCCCCCCTAAGGAACTCTTCGTAGATCTCCCAGAGAGACACCAGCGCCGCTGGAATACCGTGCTCCGTGGCAAAGGTCATGTACGGGGCGAGATCGACGACGTAGTCGGCGAAGCGGAAGAGTCCCTTCGGAATGCCCTCCCTTGAGCCTATAAACACGACGACCTCCTTGGCGTAGTGAATGTCCTTTGCGAGCTTCTCCTTGACCTCGGCGAGCGTCGGCCCCTTGGGGTCCGTTATAATCAACAGCCTCTTCTTGCGCCTCTTATCCCTGACAACCTGGTAGAGATCCCACACCGTAACTGGAACCTTCTCGACCTTCCAGGGGTAGGCATCCCTCTGAATCTGATAGCGGCTCTCCTGTCCGACCTTCACTCCCCTGATGAACTCCATGAGCTCATAGGCGTCCATCTTTTCCTTCGGTGCGATGATCAGCTCTTTGACCTCGAAGGCCTGGGCGGCCCTTCCTATCTTCTCGCCGAACAGCCTGCAGGCCTTGTAATCACCCCAGTAGGGCATCTGGACAAGTGTAACCTTGGAGAAGAGCTTTCTCGCGTCTATCTTGTCTGGGGTGTACTTCCTGAACTCCTCCCCAGGAATCACGGAGATGTACGCCTTATCCCCGATTATCTCCACCTGAACGACCTTATCCGGCCAGCTCAGATTGACGTCGGCGTTGGTGAGCTCCTTGATTTTAGCACCCAGAACCCTGTTGACGTCCATACTTGAAAAGTCGTGTTTTCCACGCCTTTTGGTCTTCACGGCGTAGGTTTCGTTCTCACCTATGAAACCCGCCAGCTTTTCCGCACTCTCAGCTATTCTCTCAAGCTCTGCCTCCGTCTCGACTATGACCGGAATCACCCTCTCCACCTCTGGAATCTGGAGTATTTTCTCCATTGCGCCTTCATCGGAGCTCTCCACTATCACGAGGCCTGAATAGCCCATCGGCGATGCCCAGACGTTTGCCCCGGGCAGCAACTCGGAGATGTAGTTGGCGGCCACACTCTCCATGCCCCTCTGCGTTTTGACTATGAACTTCCTACCGGCACTCATTCCTAACACCAATCATCGCTCTATCGCTGGGTTTATAGACCTTTGGAGGCATGAAATCTTTTTATAGAGGGAACCCAATATGATCCGGAGGTGGTTGGGGTGAAGGTTTACATTGCCGAGAACGTCAGGGGCATTTACGCCTTCGACGAGAGCGGGAAGCTCATCGCGAGCAAACCCTTCAGCGGGAAGCCGGAGGTAAGCCTCGACAGGCTTTTGAAGGGCGAACCGAGCGACGAGCTTTTAGTTCTCCTCGACGAGCTGGGCGGAGAGGGCTACGAAGAGTTCATCGTTGAGGACACCGAGCTGAGCAGGAAGCTCAAGGAGCTCGGCTACAACGCCACCGCCGAGTTCCCTAACTTGGCAGGAGAAAAGCTCCGCTCAAGCCCGGAGGAGTTCCTCGGCGAGAACTGGTTCGACGAGTACTACACCGTCGGCGTCGCTCTGACGAGGCTCCGCATACAGGAGCAGAGCGGTGCGCGCGACAAGATGATTATACAGGCAATCGAAGCTCTGGACGACATCGACAAGGTCATTAACCTGCTCGTTTCACGCCTTAGGGAGTGGTACGGCCTTCACTTCCCCGAGCTGGACGAAATTCTGCCCAAGCACCCTCAGTATGTAGCATTTGTCAAGGAAATCGGCCCGAGGGAGAACGTGAGCAGGGAGAAGCTTGAAAAGCTCGGCTTCTCCGAGGGCAAGGTTGAGAAGATTCTCAAGGCGGCCGAGAAGTCCATGGGAGCACCGCTCGGCAAGTTCGACAGCGAAATCATAAGGAAGCTCGCCAGCGAGATTTCCGACCTCTACAAGCTGAGGGAGCAGATTGAGGACTACCTTGAGACCGCTGTTGGCGAAGTTGCTCCGAACCTGAAGGCCCTCGTCGGTGCGAAGCTCGCCGCTCGCCTGATGAGCCTCGCTGGAGGTCTTAAGGAGCTTGCCATGATGCCGGCATCGACGATACAGGTTCTTGGCGCTGAAAAGGCCCTCTTCAGGCACTTAAGAACCGGTGCCAAGCCACCCAAGCACGGCGTAATCTTCCAGTACCCTGCAATAAACCGCTCGCCCTGGTGGCAGAGGGGTAAGATTGCGAGGGCTTTGGCCGGAAAGCTGGCCATAGCGGCGAGGGTTGACTACTTCTCAGGCGAATACATCGGCGAGGAGCTCAAGAAGGAGCTCGAGCAGAGAATCAAGGAAATCAAGGAGAAGTACCCGAACCCGCCCAAGAGGAAGGCCAAGCCCGAGAAGAAGAAAAAGAAGAAGTTCAAGGGCAAGGACAAGAAGGGCAAGAAGCACGAGAAGGGCAGGAAGGAGAAGAAGGGTAAGGGCAAGCCCGATAAGAGGGGTAAGAAGAAAAAGAAGGGCAAGAGGTGAGGTAGATGAAGGTTAAGAAGCACAGGTTCCCGGGCGTTTACATCGTCATCGATGACGACGGGAGCGAGAAGATTGCAACCAAGAACCTCGTTCCCGGCCAGAGGGTTTACGGGGAGAGAGTCATCAAGTTCGAGGGCGAGGAGTACAGGATTTGGAACCCGAGCCGTTCAAAGTTGGGTGCAGCTATCCTCAACGGCCTCAAGAACTTCCCGATTAAGCCCGGCTCAACGGTGCTCTACCTCGGAATAGCGAGCGGAACAACCGCTTCCCACGTCAGCGACATCGTCGGCTGGGAGGGCAAGATATTCGGCGTCGAGTTCTCGCCGAGGGTTCTGAGGGAGCTCGTTCCGATAGTCGAGGAGAGGAGGAACATCGTTCCTATACTCGGCGATGCAACGAAGCCCGAAGGCTACCGCGCGCTGGTTCCGAAGGTTGACGTCATCTTCGAGGACGTCGCCCAGCCGACGCAGGCGAAAATCCTCATCGACAACGCAAAGGTCTTCCTCAAGAGCGGCGGCTACGGCATGATTTCGGTCAAGAGCAGGAGCATCGACGTCACCAAGGAGCCTGAGGAGGTCTTCAAGGAGGTTGAGAGGGAGCTTTCCGAGTACTTCGAGGTCGTCGAGAGGCTTAGTTTGGAGCCCTACGAGAAGGACCACGCGCTGTTCGTGGTCAGGAAGCCCTGAGCTTTCCTCGTCGATTGCCTAAACTCTTTTTCACTTTTACCGAAAGGCTTTTATAAGGCCCCCTTTAATCTTAGGCGAAGTTACGTTCAAGCGTTTGTGGGTGATGCCCATGAGGAAACTTCTGAAGCCGAAGAGGGAAGTGGGCATCGTCGGCTACGGTGCCTACGTTCCGATGTATAGAATCAAGGCCGAGGAGATAGGAAGGGTCTGGGGCGTTTCGAGCTTTCCAATAGAGGAAAAGGCCGTTCCAGGTCTCGACGAGGACGCGCTCACCATAGGACTTGAGGCAGCGAGAAACGCGCTCAAGAGGGCCGGAATTGACCCCAAGCTCATAAGGGCGGTCTGGTTTGGCAGTGAGAGCAAGCCCTACGCGGTTAAGCCCACAGGAACGGTCATAGCCGAGGCAATCGGAGCAACGCCTGACGTCAGCACCGCCGACTTCGAGTTCGCCTGTAAGGCCGGAACCGAAGCTTTGCAAACAGCTATCGGCTTCGTTGGCTCCGAGATGGCCGACTACGCGATGGCAATCGGAGCGGACACTGCCCAGGGAAGGCCCGGCGACCACCTCGAGTTCACTGCCGGAGCGGGCGGAGCTGCCTTCATAGTTGGGCCGAAGAGCTCCGAAACGGTTGCCTACTTCGAGGGAAGCTACTCCTACGTTACCGATACTCCGGACTTCTGGAGGCGCCAGCACGAGCACTACCCGAGGCACGGAAACCGCTTTACCGGTGAGCCGGCCTACTTCCACCACATAATCAACGCGGCAAAAACGCTGATGGAGGAGCTTGGCCTTACAGTCAACGACTTCGACTACGCGGTCTTCCACCAGCCCAACGTCAAGTTCCCGCTCACCGCTGCCAAAATCCTTGGAATCCCGAAGGAGAAGGTTCTTCCCGGCCTGCTGACCGGCAAGATTGGAAACACCTACAGCGGTGCGACGATGGTCGGCGTTTCAGCGGTTCTCGACATAGCCAAGCCCGGCGACAGGATTCTGTGGGTCTCCTTTGGTTCCGGAGCCGGAAGCGACGCCTTCAGCATCGTCGTTCAGGACGCCATAGAGGAGAAGAGGGACCTCGCGCCGAAGGTTAGGGACTACGTCGAGAGGAAGAAGTACATAGACTACGCCCTCTACGCCAAAGCCAGGAGGAAGTTCATACTGTGAGGTGGTGGAGATGAGGAAGGCAGTCATAATCGGAGCGGGCATGACGCCCGTTGGCGAGCACTGGAAGCTCTCACTTAGGGATTTGGCCGTTGAGGCCCTCCTCAAGGCGATGGAAGATGCCGGCGTCGATAAGGTTGACTCCCTCTACGTCGGCAACATGGTTTCGGGTCCCTTCGTCGAGCAGGAGAACCTCGGCGCGCTCATAGCTGACTGGGCCGGTCTCGGGAACATTCCCGCGGTTAAAATTGAGGCAGCGTGCGCCTCCGGAGGTGCCGCCGTTCAGGAGGGCGTTAAGGCCGTTCTCAGCGGATTGGAGGATGTTGTCGCCGTCGTCGGCGTCGAGAAGATGACAGATGCATGGCCGAGCGACGCGACGCGCTACTTGGCTTACGCGGCAGACGCCGAGTGGGAGCTCTTCCACGGGGCCAGCTTCGTGGCGCTCAATGCACTCATCATGAGGCACTACATGAAGACCTACGGCTACACCGAGGAGGATTTGGCCCTCTTCGCCGTCAACGCCCACGCCAACGGCGCCAAGAACCCCTACGCGATGTTCAAGAGGCCCATCAAGGTCGAGACTGTTTTAAAGAGCCCCTACATAGCCGACCCGCTCAAGCTCTTCGACGCCTCGCCGGTCTGCGACGGAGCAGCGGCAGTGATAATAACCACCCCCGAGAAGGCCGAGGAGCTCGGCGTTCCGAAGGAGAAGTGGGTTGAAGTTGCTGGAATGGCGCGCGCCATAGACACAATAAACCTCGCCAACAGGGAAGATTTGCTCACCCTCAAGGCGGCGAAGATAGCAGCAGAGAAAGCCTACAAGATGGCGGGAGTTGAGCCTAAGGACATCGACTTCTTCGAGGTTCACGACGCCTTCACGGTCATGGCCGCGCTGAGTCTTGAGGCTCTCGGCGTCGCGAAGAAGGGTGAGGGAGCGAAGCTCGCCAGAGAGGGCCAGATAGCGATTGACGCGGATTATCCGATACAGACGATGGGAGGACTCAAAGCTCGCGGTCATCCCGTTGGAGCTACCGGCGTCTACCAGACTCTCGAGGCGGTTCTCCAGCTCCGCGGTGAGGCGCCGAACCAGGTTCCCGACGCCGAGGTCGGCCTGACCCAGAACATCGGTGGAACTGGTTCGAACATAACCGTTAGCATCTTCAGGAGGGTGTGAAGATGGCCCGTCCGATGCAGGTTTCCCGCTACTGGAGGCACTTCCGCGAGAAGTACAGGCTCATAGGGGGCAAATGCGAGAACGGCCACGTCTTCTTCCCCCACAGGGGAGTTTGCCCCGTCTGCGGTTCGAAGAACGTCGAGGAGTACGAGTTCAGCGGAAGGGGCAAGGTGCTCACCTGGACGATAGTGAGGAACCCGCCGAGCGGGTTCGAGTATTACAAGCCCTATCCCTTGGCCCTGGTTCAGCTCGAGGAAGGGCCCGTCGTTCTGGCCCAGCTGACGGACGTTGACCCGGAGGAAATCCACGAGGGCATGGAAGTTGAGGTCGTGACCAGAAAGGTCAGGGAGTTTGAGGAGGACGGCATAATTCTCTACGCCTACAAGTTCAGGCCCGTTTTGAAGTGATGGAAATTTTTATCTATTTTTCTTTCCAATTCTCGTTTGGGTGATGACATGGCCATAGAGGTTAAAGTCCCGATTAACGGGGAGGAACTGAGGAGACTCCTTGAGGGAAGGGAGAAGAAAAAGAACTGGGATAAACTCTTCGGGATAGCCAAAGGGCTTCCGGAGTTTAAGGAAGAAGACCGGGTGGACGTGAGGATATGATAGTTATCCCCGACACTTCTGCCCTCGTGGAACTTATTAGGGGCACCGAGAAGGGAAAAGCTGTTCTCAAGATTCTCAACGAATCAGAGCTGGTGATTATCCCAACGCTCGTTTTGGCGGAGCTTAGTAGTTTCTTGGAGAGAAACGGGGTTGATTTAAGTGTAGTGGGGATGATAGCGGATATGGGTCTGGTAGTTCCGTTGGATAGAGAAGTCGCTATAAAGGCGGGAAAACTGCACGCAAAAATCCGCAGGAGGAACAAAAACAAGCACGTTTCACTTGCAGACTGCATTATTGCAGAAACCGCCAAGAGATACGGGGCGCTTGTGGTTACAACCGACCACCATTTTCGGCTCTTGGGAGATGCAATAATAATTGAAAGCTAAGCCCTCTCAATCCTCATCCTGTCCCCGCTCTCGAACTCAAGCTCGAGCTTCCCTTTCTCCATCCTGACCTTCACTCCGTCAACCACGGCCTCTATCTTTCCGTCCTTCGCTTCGACGCCGAGCATCTCGGCCACTTCCTCGACGCTCTTCAGCCTTCCGCTCATCGTCGTCTCGAGGGTCTCGCTCCCCTCTATCGTGACCTTGAGCTTTCCCTTTCCTTCCCTTATGAAGCTCTCCTCTTTCATTTCCTTCACCCTATCAGGGTTCGCCGGCTGAATGCACGGCATTGCAACCACCAATAAAACTACTTCTCGTCCGCGCTTATCACCTTTTCGGCAGGCTTAACCATCCTAACCCAGATGCCATGCTTTCCAACTTCCCTGAAACCGTACTCCTCGTAAAACCTCTTTGCCCGCTCGTTCTTCTCGCCGACCCAGAGCTCGATTTTCTTTCCCTTCAGGTACTCGAGGCACTTCTCCATGAGCTTCCGCCCGATTCCGTGCCCCTGATACTTCCTGTCCACGGCGAACTCATGTATGGCCCCAACCGTTTTCCCCTCGTACTTGCTGTACCAGTCGTCGTCGCAGACGATGAAGCCGACTATCTCGTCGCCGATTTTGGCAACGAAAAAGCCGTCTTTAGCTTTGCTCCAGCACCACCTAAGATAACGCTTCGCGTAGCTCTCGCCCTCCCCGCCGTACTCGCGCATTCCCTCGTAGGCGTTCATGTAAATCTCTATCAGCCTCTCCAGCGTTTCCTGGTCGAGCTTTTGGAGTTTCTCTATCTTCACTTCCGTCATCATCCATACCCTCATCGTCGGGTTTAAAAAGCCTGACTCCGAGCTTTGAGCGGTAGAGAAGGTGGTAGCTATGAGCAAGGCCAAGCCGCGCTACTGCGAGATTTGTGGTGCGCCCATTAGAGGCCCGGGGCACAGGATAAGGCTCGAAGGTGCCGAGGTCCTCGTCTGCGACCGCTGTTACGAGAAGTACGGCCGAAAGAAGTCCGGCTTCAGCATAATGCCCACCGGAAGAGAGCCGAGGAGAAGGCCCGTCTCAGCTCCGAGGCCGAAGAGGGAGCCGAAGCCCTACCGCGAGAGACCGCTCTACACCGAAGAAATCGTCGAGGACTTCGCCGAGAGGGTTTACAAAGCTATACAGAGAAGCGGTAAAAGCTACGAGGAGCTGTCCCACGAGATTGGGCTTTCGGTGAACGATTTGAGAGCCATAGCGCACGGTTACCGCGAACCCACCATCAAGGAAGCCAAAAAGCTTGAACGCTACTTCAAGATTACGCTCATCGAGCGCGTCGAGGAGGAGTTCAAGGAAAAGAAGACGATTCCGAAGGACTACGAGCCGACCCTCGGCGACATCGCCAACATCAGGATACGGAAGAGGAAGAAGTGAAGTTTAAATTCCTTTAGTTCTATTTACTTTGGTGGTTTCAGTGGGCGAGATAGTTGTGAAGGTACCCTCTGGAATGGAGCGCCTCATTGAACGGAAGATAAAAATTATACTTGAGCGGGAGATGGGGAAAGGGCTGAGCAGAGCTGTTCTTTTCAAGTACCTTGGCAAGTTCAAGGGGGATGTCAATGAAGAAGACTGGTACCTCCAGTGAGCTTATCTTTTTGGACTCCTCCGTTTTAATCGAGGGACTAAAAGGTAATCCTCCGCCGTTTCGCTCTTTGAAGAGATTCTCAACTCCAATTTGGTCCCAGTAATCAACGACATAGTTTTCAGTGAGTTCATTTTCCACTACATCGCCCTCAAAACTGGAGTTTCCCCGTTTACCATCAAAAAGCGGGGCGAGATAGGAAACGTAATCCTCACCGAGGAACCAAAGGACTTCCTTGACCAGTTTCACGTTCTTCCTACAGACGATGAGGTTCTTGAGGTATCTTATGGGCTCATGAGAAAGCACAACCTGCTCCCGAATGACGCAATAATCCTCGCCACTTGTCTTGTCTTTGAAGTGAGAAACCTTGGAACGCTGGACAGCGACCTTAAACAGGCTGGGGAGAAAGAAGGACTAAACGCCCTTCCCTAAACCTCCTCGAACTCCCACTCTTCCTTCTCTCTCCTCTTCTCGGCCTTCCGCCGGGCTTCTTCGGCCTTCGTCCTCTTCGGGGGGTGGAAGCCGCGGAGCTTCTCAAAGCTTCCCCAGAGGCGCATTAACTCCTCCCATACCTCAGTGTCCGGTGGAATCACGAGCACGTGGGCCGGTGGGTGAATGTCCATCAGCCTTCCTATGGCCTTCCTCGGCGGAAGGTCAATCTGAGCCACGACGTGGGCTTTAAAGCGCTTTCTTGGTTTTTCGCCACTTATCTTTTCGAAGGCCCAGTCCGAGAGGGCCGGCGGGATTATCCTCGGGTCACCGCGAATCCTCATGCCCCCGTATCTCACGAGGTCGGCCAAAGCCACGCTCGCCTTCTGAAAGTTGTCGGTTCTAACCAAGACAATCGTGTTTCGCATGTTCTCACCAGAGAATGGGCGGTTCGGATGCTTATAAACCTGATCGAAAGCAAAGCTTTAAGTAGCGGAAAGCGTAAACATTCCGTCAAAACGTTAAGGGGGGAAACCCATGGACCCACTCAGTGGTTTCTTAGGTTCACTTCTCTGGTGGCTGTTCTTCCTGTACATCCTGATGTGGCCCCAGCTCCAGTACAGGCAGCTCCAGATAATGAGGGCCAAACTGCTGGCCAAGATAGCGAAGAAGAGGAACTCAACGGTAATAACGATGATCCACAGGCAGGAGAGCATCGGATTCTTTGGAATCCCCGTGTACAAGTTCATAAGCGTTGAGGACAGCGAGGAAATACTCAGGGCCATACGGGCGGCGCCGAAGGATAAACCGATAGACCTCATCATCCACACCCCAGGAGGGTTGGTTTTAGCGGCAACTCAGATCGCACGGGCCCTCAAGGAGCACCCGGCGGAGACGAGGGTGATAGTGCCTCACTACGCCATGAGCGGGGGGACGCTTATAGCCCTCGCGGCCGACAGGATAATAATGGATCCCAACGCAGTTCTCGGACCAGTTGATCCGCAGCTTGGTCAGTACCCGGCCCCGAGCATCGTAAAGGCAGTGGAACAGAAGGGAGCCGAGAAAGTGGACGACCAGACACTGATTCTGGCAGACGTGGCCAAGAAGGCGATAAAGCAGGTTCAGGACTTCGTGTTCTACCTGCTGAAGGACAGATACGGCGAGGAGAAAGCCAGGCAGCTGGCCCAGATACTCACGGAGGGAAGGTGGACCCACGATTACCCGATTACGGTCGATCACGCCAAGGAACTGGGACTTCATGTCGAGACGGACGTTCCAGAGGAGATCTACGCGCTGATGGAGCTTTACAAGCAACCGGTAAGGCAGAGGGGCACTGTGGAGTTCATGCCCTATCCCGTAAAGCAGGAAGGGGTCAAATGAACCCCTTACCTTTTTTAGTTACCGAAAGTTTTAAAAACTTCGTGTTTTTAAAAATCCCGGAGCCTTTTTAAAAGACCGAAATGAGAAAGGAGGGGTGATGACATGTATCTGAAGAAGAGGCACCTTGAGATACTCAGGGAAATGAAGAAGACCGAGAGCCAGGCCGAGATTGAGGCCAAACTGCCGGAGGAGTTCCAGATAAGGGCAATCGAGCTTTACATTCTCGGGTTTGCCGAGCTTGAGGGCGGAAAGATTAAGCTCACCGATGCCGGAAGGAAGCTCCTCGAGATAAGCGACTCCCTGAACCTCGACGAGCTTCCGGAGGTCATAGCCGATACCGAGATAATGAAGATGCATGAGCTCCTCGATGAGACCGGAAAGGTCCCCGAGAGCTGGCTCGAGAAGCTGAAGGAGAGAAAGCTCGCCGATGAGAACGGCCTCACCGAGTTCGGAAAGGCGCTCCTCGAGCTCTACCGCGAGACCCACCCCGTCGTTTACCTGACCCCGGAGATAGTTTCGTTCCTCAGGGGAATGCCGAAAATCGGAACCCTCGATGAACTTGTAACCTACAAGAACTCAAAGCTCTACGGCGACAACATCGTGAACGCCCTCCAGGCGATGCGCCTGCTCCTGATTTCACCGCCGACCGAGAAGGGAAGGGCCTTCGCAACCACTCCCGCGGCGAAGCTCGCCCTCAAAGCCGTCAGCATGATTCCGGTATTTGCGAGGGCGATAGTCCTCAGGAAGGAGGACTTCGAGGCCCTGAAGGCCGGAAGGAGCAACGCCGAGCTTGAGAGCATGGGACTCACCGACGAGAAGGGCACAACTGAGTTCGGAAAGGCCGTGATGGAGACCTACGAGGCGATGGGCAGGGTTGAGGAGAAGGTTCTCCCGATTTACCTGCTCGACGACGGACTTGCGGTCCTCAAGGCCATCAGGGAGATTGAGAAGAAGTACGAGACCAACCCCGACATCTTGCCAACGGAGAAGGAAATTGCCAGGCGCGTTGAGGTCGAGGACCTTGGAGCTATCTTGCACCTCCTTGAGAGCAAGGAGCTGGTCGAGAGGAAGCTCGTCAAGAACAAGGACACCTACTGGCTCACCGAGTGGGGTAAAGAGGCCATAAACTTCGGAACCGTCAGTCCCGATGCCATGAAGGCGGTAACCTATGCCGAGAGCGGCGACGTGCCCATAGCCGAGTGGGTCATCAAGGCCCAGGAGGAGGGAGTCGTCAAGGTCGGCGTCACCGACAAGGGCAGGTTCTACCTCAAGCTCAGTCGCTCGATTAAGAGGAAGCCGTTCCTCACCAGATACGACGCGGCGATACTCGCCAAGACCCCGAGGAAGAAGTACATCCACAGGGATGAGCTGGTTGAGCTGGTCAAGGACTACGTTGGCGGAGACGAGAAGGAAATCATCAGGGCAATCGGCGAGGCGGAAGCGAAGGGCTTCGTCGTCGAGCTCCAGAACGGTATGGTCAAACTGACCGAACTCGGAGATAAAGTTAAGACCGCCCTCGAGAACGCCAAGCTCCAGGAGATAGTCAAGGTCAAGTTCAGCGTCACGCCGACCCTCTACAACGTGCTCAGGGTAATCTACGAGAACCTTGAGACCTTCAACAGAATCTGGAAGGAGAAGAGCGAGATCAAGGGCTACAAGATGGAGGAAGTGGACGTCATCAGGAAGCACCTCAGCCTCAGCGACGACGAAATAAAGAAGGCCCTAACGATGCTCCGCCAGCTCGGCTTCCTCGGAAGCAAGAGCCTGACGGAGGCAGGAAAGGTCCTCGTTGAGGCCTACCTTTGAACTTTTTCTTCTTCGATGTTCCCTTTTGAGCATAAAGCTTTAAAAAGCGACCGCCTCCATTTATAAAGGGGTTTTTAAACCCACCGGCTGGAGGTGCTGGCCTTGGTCGATATAAGTAACGTAAAGCTCAGAATTGAGAACATAGTCGCTTCTGTTGATCTCTTCGCGGAGCTGAACCTCGAGAAGGTTATTGAGATATGCCCCAACTCGAAGTACAACCCGGAGGAGTTCCCCGGCATAATCTGCCGCTTCGAGGATCCCAAGGTTGCACTGCTGATATTCAGCTCCGGGAAGCTCGTTGTCACCGGTGCTAAAAGCGTTGAGGACATCGAGAGGGCCGTTAAAAAGCTCACCGAGATGCTGAAGACCAAGGTGGGAACGAAGTTCACTAGACCGCCCCAGATAGACATCCAGAACATGGTCTTCAGCGGCGACATCGGCATGGAGTTCAACCTCGACGCGGTAGCTTTAAGCCTGCCAAACTGTGAGTACGAGCCAGAGCAGTTCCCCGGTGTCATATACCGTGCCAAAGACCCGAAGGCTGTTATACTGCTCTTCTCCTCAGGTAAGATCGTCTGCTCGGGCGCAAAGAGCGAGAAAGACGCCTGGGAAGCGGTCAAGAAGCTCCTCCGTGAGCTCGAAAAGTACGGCCTTATCGGGGAGGAAGAGGAGGAGTGGTAACTCCTCTAACCTTTTGAGCAGCTTATTCCCGTTATTCCCTCAATCAGAAGGGCCTCCCGGTAGAGGGTTTTATCGTCCAGCGCCTCCAGAACGAGTACCCCTTTTCTGGGGACGTAAATCCTGTTTCCAACGGCCCCATCGAGGGGACCCCTGAGGATTATCAGCAGGTGCCTTTCGTTTCCGATTTTTCCCCTGCCTATCGCCAGCTTGAGCGAAAACGTAAGCCAGTTTCCCGAGCTAACCCGTCTGGAGACCTGCTCAAGGGCAAACCTCCTCGCCTCCGAGTCGTTGTAGCCCATCTCCCTGGCCGTTTCGTAGTAGTAAGAGCCCATGAGCTTGCCAGCCAGACACGAAACCTCCACCGCCGCGAGCGTTCTGAACTGACACCTCCCTGTCCTGTCGCAGTAGTCCTTCGTGTCCCCGCTGCCGAGGATTATCGTGACCCGATCGTAGTGATGGTAAAGGGTCGCGTTAACGAGGGCGAGGGGATCGCCGGGGAGATATGCCTCAACGCTTACCCCCTCGTTCTCGATCAGGACCTTTGAGGGAAAATCCGAGCGAAAAAGGGACGTATAGGAGGAATACCAGGAGTTGAGAACGAGTGCACCGATGAGAATGACTGCAAAAAAGAAAGTCGCCAGGAGGTATCTTCTGGCCATCTCCACCACCAAAAAGGAAAGGGTCACGAAAGGCCCGCTATGTACTGCATGAGTATCGTCGCTGCTTTTCTCGTGGCCTTTGGTGTCGAGCCGGCCACTATTATAACTCCCCTGCCCTTGAGGAGGTCGCAGTGCGGGATGTATCCGAGGACCGGGTATTCGCCGAACCAGACCCTGAAGTCGACGGGCAGGTGGTAGTGGCCGAAGATCATCGAGGTGAGCAGGTTGGCCCTGTTGGATCCCACGAGGATGTAGTTCGAGGTCGGGTTCACAAAGTTAACCTCGGTATCGAGGATCGTTATCGGCTGGGTCGGGGTCTTCAGGACGATGTTCTTGACGCCCTCAACGCCGGAGATAACGTAGTCCGTGCCCGGGATCCTGTCCCCGACCGAGAGGACCAGCTCGTGGATCTTCGGATGGTTCTCCAGTATCGTGATGGTCGCCTTGGCGACGACGAAGCTGGTGTCCGTTATTTTGCCATCGCGGTTGATGTCGAAGTCCACATCCTTCTCGTTCAGGGACCTCATGTCAAAGGAGTACTTGATCGTGTATATCCCCAGAACGTCGAGGGGATTGCCTATGAGCTCGTCCTCGTTGGTCATGCTGATCCTCTTGATGTACTTGCCGTCGGAATCAACGCTCATTATCCATCTCTGATCGTTGTACTCCACGTATGTTCCGCTCGAGTACGTCTTTATGTTACCGTAGCCGCTTATCTGGGCGATCTTGCCGAGGATGAGGTTCTCGGAGAGCGCCTCAAGCTTGAGCTGGAGCTCAACGGTGTCGCCCGAGACGACCACGTTCTTGGGCTCGCCGAGCTTTAGAACAACGGGTCCGTAGAGTTCGCCGGTTTTGGTGTCCTTAACGGTCACTATGGCCTTCTCCTGGAGCGGATCGGCACCTATGAGCGTGATCTCCCACCTGCTGTTTCCGAGGAGTTTGCTCTCGTTCTGGGCGAACCAGCCGGTGCCGAGCACTTCACCGGCGGTGAAGCTGCCCCTTCCGATGGAGAAGACGTGGTACTTGGTTCCGAGGAGGGTGAACTCGTCCCCGGCCCCAACGCCCGGGCTTATGACACCGACGATCGTTCCGTTGTCGAGCTCAACGTCGATTGAGTTGCCTATTCTACTCTCGTTCACCACCACTGTCTTCTCAGGAACTCCCCACTCGGGGTAGGCCTCCCTCACAACCTTGATTTTCTTCACGGTGTAGTTGTAGAGGGTGTAATCGACGGAAACGACTATCCTCCTCGAGGGTATCTCGATATCCGCCTGCTTTGGCGGGGCGATTCCCTTCCAGTCGGCCGGGTCGATGGGAAGGAGTGAGAGCTCGTTGATCTCTATATCCCAGCCGTAGAGGTAGTCACCGTTGACCGCATCGCTGTCCTTGACCTTGAACTGGGCCGAGAAGGAACTTGCCCAGGTTGAGTAGTTGGCGGTGTATGAGGCCCCGTTGAACCAGTAGTCGGCGGGAAGCTCATCGTAGGACTTCGACCAGTTCACGAGGCCGCTGTTGTAGGGCAGACCGTGATCGACGGTCATGGTCTGGTAATCGTAGCGGTATATAACCTGCTCGAGGGCGACGTCGGTTTCACCGGCCTTCCTCAATTTGACGGCTATGTTCTTGGCCTCTTCCTCCTTGTAGAGGATGCTCCCGAGTGCTGCAGCTATGTCGGCGGCGCTGGCAACGTCCTCCGCCTTGGAATAGCTCCCAACGACTATCTTCACGTTCGGTGTTCCGTCGGGCTTAACGAAGAAGCTCCTCGGGACGTTGCTGATGTCCTTGAGGCCGGTGGGTACGATGTAGTTGGAACCGGCCGACGCACCGCCGATCGAGAGGAGGAACATAACCCCCAGGAGGAGGGCAAAGGCCTTGGTGACGTTTTTTCGGAGTAGTTTCATCAGCATACCCCCTTATTCTCCTGCGTCATCTCCTACCTTCTCCTTCAACCTCATATACTTTTCGACTCCCTCAAACAAGCTTGAAGGAAAAAGTGTCCCTCTCGTAGGCCCTCTGAAGATCCTCTCCCATGAGTACCGAGTTGACGAAGGAGCCGAGGTCGCTGAGGGCGTTCTGGAGCTCGGGGGCGGTAACGTCAAGGAGCTCCGGCTCGACGATGCTCAGCGAGGAGAGCCTGTACCTGAAGGCAACTGCGAAGAGCGACTCGAAGGGGGAAACCACCTCAAGCCTGAACTCACTTTCACCGTCGAGTCCCCGAACTTCGATGTCGTTGACGCCGCAACCCTCGATGAGGAAAAGCCTCAAGAGCGTATCCCGGTCGATTTCCTCGGGCAGGCGAAGGGAAAGCCTGTAGAGTATTCCCCTTCCCTGGTAGACAGCCTCCCAGAGCTCTTCCTCGTCAAAGCCCACCGGGGGAACGGGGATCTCCTTAAGGTTCAGTGGAGGGAGCACAAAGGCGTTTCCACCGATGAGGTCTCCAACCTTCTTCGAGAGCCTGAGCAGAAGCGAGGAGAGGTAATCAGCCTGGAGCTCAAGCCTGCCCGGCCGGAGGATCTCCACGAGGGTCGGGCCGTACTCCGCAACCACCCCGATCAGGTCATCCAGTTCACCCTCGACCCTCGCCTCAAGGAGGGCCGAGAAGCGGAGGGGATCCAGCTCGGGATCCTCGATGACCTCTCCAGCATCGAGCCGCTTCACCTTCAACCCGGACTCCTCAAGTCCGCGGGAGGTTCTTCTAACTCTGTCCTCAACCGCGAGCCTCGTTCGCCCGAGGGCCTCGAAGTAGAGGATGGCCTCAAGCATCACCACCACATCCCCGGATAGCGCCTCTTCCTGTAGGTGCCGACTATCGGGATTCTCTCACCGCAGTACTTACACCTTCCGTCCTCGGTGATATTGTACTCGGTGATCTCGAAGCCGTAGCGGACGATTAAAGGCCTTCCACAACGCGGACAGTAGGTGTGCTCACCCGGGTGTCCCGGCACGTTGCCGATGTAGACGAACTTCAGGCCCTCTTCCTTGGCAACGCGGTAGGCCATCTCTATCGTTTCGAGAGGTGTCGGTGGAAGGTGGAGGAGCTTGTAGTGCGGGAAGAAGCGCGAGAAGTGCACCGGCGTGTCGTCGCCAAGCTCGCTGACAACCCAGCGGACGAAGGCCCGTATTTCCTCCTCCTTGTCGTTGAGCGTCGGGATTATGAGATACGTTAACTCGACGTGGATTCCAAAGTCTTTCTTCGCTATAACCGCCGTCCTCCTGCTCGGCTCACCGCTCGGAACTCCGGCTATCTTCATGTAGAACTCGTCGCTGAAGGCTTTGATGTCGATGTTCATCGCGTCGATGTAGGGCGCGAGCTCTCTAAAAGGCTCCTCGTTGATGTAGCCGTTGGTTATGAGGAGGTTGTAAATTCCTTCCTTCTTCGCAAGTTTAGCAGTGTCAAGGACGAACTCGTACCAGATTACCGGCTCGTTGTAGGTGTAGGCTATGCTCTCACAGCCGTAGCGCTTCGCTATGGCAACGACCATCTCTGGACTCATGTCGTGGAGGTAGGGGAAGCTCTCGTCGGCTTGGCTTATCTCCCAGTTCTGGCAGTGCTTGCAGTGCATGTTGCAGCCGACCGTGCTTATCGAGAGCGCGCACGAGCCGGGCCAGAAGTGGAAGAGCGGTTTCTTCTCCACCGGATCGGCTCCTATCGCCGAAACCTTGCCGTAGTTGAGCGTGTAAAGTTTTCCACCGATGTTTTTCCTAATCTTACAGGAACCCCTCTTGCCCTCGTTTATGATGCAGTTAAGGGGACAGAGCTTACAGCGAACCTTACCCCCCTCTAAGGGCTCCCAGTAAAGGGCCTCCTTCATGGCTCTCACCCAGAAGAAGTCAGTTCACCCACGTTTAAGCTTTTGGTATTCCTCATAGAACTCCCGGAGCGTTAAAAACCTCGCACCGTTATCGAGGTGGAACTCAATCAGCTTCCTGAGCTTTTCAAGAGCACCTTCCCCGGTCCCAAACCAGCAGTCGGGCCTCAAGCGCTTGGGCATCCTCACGAACTCCCAGGGGTGGAAGATGTAGACGACCGGACTCTCAAACTTCCTGTGAAACCTCTCCTGCATCCTCCACGGGAGGCGCGTGACTATGGAGGTCGTCGTGGCGGGAACTTCGAGAACGCCGTTGATTTCGGTTACGCCCTCTCGCCAGCCCTTGTGGCGGGCCTTGGTCGAGTCAACCCTAAAGCCGAGCTCGGCCAGGATGCGGTAGTAGCTATTCGGAAACTGGAAGTTGGGAGCTCGAAAAGAGACCGGCTCGGAAAAGCGGGAGAGAATCTGCCTCGCCTCCATTAATCTCCGCCTCGCTTCCTCAAAGGGAAGCCGGTCAAAGCGTTCGTGCTCAAGACCGTGACAGCCGAGTTCATGCTTTTTTCCAGCGCGCTCCGCCAGCTCCGGGAACTCCTCCGCGATCCTGCCGGTGAAGAGAAAAGTCCCCCTGATCTTGAACTCCTCGAGGAGATCCATCACCCTCGGCAAACCTTCTTCCATGCCCCTCCTGGTTTCCGCAAAGGGGGGACAGTCCTGCTCAACGTCGAAGGTCAGCATTACGAGTTCAGCCATTCTCCGCCACCTCGTTGAGGACGTCGCGGTAGAGGGCCTCGATCTTCCCGACGACAACGTTCCAGTCGTAGACCTTCTCCACCCGTCTCTTTCCGAGGCGCCCGAAGCGTTTCTCGATGTTCTGGTTGCCCAGGATGAGGTTTATCGCCTCTGCAAGCTTCTTCGCGTTTCCAGGGGGCACTATGATGCCGCATCCATCGATTATCTCGGGAATCCCCCCCACACTGGTCCCTATGACCGGCGTCCCGCTGGCCATCGCCTCAAGCAGGACTATCCCGAAGGCCTCGCTCAGGCTCGGGAGCACGAAAACGTCGCTCGCGCGGTAGTAGAGGGGAAGCTCTGAGTACTCCACCCTGCCGAGGAAGCGTACCTTTTTGGATATGCCGAGGAGCCTTGCGCGTTCCTTGAGGAGGGGGAGCATGCTTCCCTGGCCGGCAATCAGAAGGGTTCCGTCAACGTGCCTCATTGCGTTGATCAGAGTGCTGACCCCCTTTCTCGGCTCGATTCTGCCGACGTAGAGGATTACCCTCTCGCCGAGGCCCAGCCTTTCCTTGGCCTCCTCCTTGGAGAGGGGAATATCGAAAAAATCCACGTTGACGCCGTTCTGGATGACCTCGATCGGGACGCGGGTGAAGCGCCTTATGAAGTCCTTGGAGGCCCTGCTGACGGCGATTATCCTGTGGGGGTTGCCGAGGTAGTAGCGAAAGTAGGGGAACGTTATCCTCGCTAATGCCCTGATCGCGGAGGAGTTCTCGTAGTTTATGCTGTGCGTTGTCAGCAGCGTAGCCTTGCCCGCCTTCCTGCCGGCGGAGACGGCTTTGAGGGCCAGGGGAGTAAAGGCGTGCTGCCCGTGAACGACGTCGTAGTCCTGCACGTAAGGGATGAGGCGGGAGGCGTTTCTGGAGAAGACAGTCATGTTGATTCCAACGCTCCCGAAGGTGTAACCGGGAACCTTAACTAACCCGATGCCGTTGTCCCTCAGCTCGGCCTCCTTACCGGTTACGCGGTCGTTCGTGATTATATCAACCTCGTGACCCCTCTTGCGGAGGTAGAGGGCGAGATCGTGCATGTGAACGGCAACGCCGCCGAGCTTGGGAAAGTACCAGTCGCTCACCAGCGCGATTTTAAGGCTCTCCATATCTCAGACCCTCCGGAAAGGAGGAGGACCCCCATTCCAACCACTGTACTCAGGACGTACGATATGAACCTCTCCAGCAGGGTTATTGAAACCGCGAAGAGCTGGGGAATTCCGAAGTGTATCATCGCACCTATCAAACCGCCCTCCATGATGCCGACTCCACCAGGTGTAAAGGACATCAGGCCAAGGAGCATGTTCACAACGGAAACGGCGACGAGAAGGCCCCAGGGGAGGGAAAGCCCGAAGGCCATCGTTATCAGCTTGAACCTTATGACATCGAGCACCCACACGGCCGTGCTCAGGGCCACACCGCCACCCGTCACGAGAACGGACTTCCTCAGCTTTGAGAGCTCGGCCATTCCGGCGTCGTCTATCTGGGTCTTGGTGATCCTGAGGAACAGCCCAACGACGAGGTCCCACCTGAACCACATCGCCCCGGCCGCGAGGAGGAGCAGGACAAGGAGGGGCAGCTTTGAGGGAACCACGTAAACCCCGGCGAGGAGCATGAGGAAGAGAAAGGGAATGGCCTCGAGGAGCCTCTCGTAAACGACGCTTGCGACAGAAACTCCAAGGGGCAGGTTGGCCTTCTTTGAGACCCACGTTATGCGGAGAACCTCACCGCCGCTCCTGCTCGTGGGCGTGACGTTGTTCACGAAGATCGAGGCTATGAAGATCTTGAAGAGGTCGAGCAGGGGGAGCTTTTTTCCAATCCTGTCGAGGATGAGCTTCCACCTCACGGTGTATAGGAAGACGCTCACGTAGTAGGTGCCTATCGCGAGGAGAAGGTAGTGGAGGGGGACGTGACGGAGAACCCCAAGGTATTTCGCGCCGCTCTGGACAAAGTTTTCAAGCACCATCCAAGCTCCCCCGTTAACTTCTTTTCTCCTCGCAAAGGTAAAAAGGTGTCGCCGTTATAAAGCTTTTTTCAATCCCCATCGAAACGGAGCCGGTACTTCTCTATGGTCATGCTTAGGGCATCCTCAAGGTCCACACCGTAATGGTTGGCTATGCAGGCGAGGGCGAAGAGAACGTCGCCTATCTCCTCAACGAGGTTTTCCCTCGAACCCCTCCCCTTGACCCCCTCAATGGCCAGCATGGCCTCCGCCAACTCGCCCGTTTCCTCAAGTAGGGCCGCCAGCATCTCAAAGGGCTTCCAGTAGCCTCCCAAAGCCCGTATGAGCTCGTCAACTTCACCCTGGAGCTTCAAGTTTCACCACCCAGCAGCTCGGCCGACAGCTTCTCAAGGTAACGCTCGAGTGCTTCCCTGTTCGTCCTGTAAAAGCGCAGTTTGCCCTCCTTCCTCTCGTGGAGAAGACCGAACCGCTTCAGCGTTCTCAGGTGATGGCTTATGAGGGTCTGATCCTGGCCGAGGGCCTTTGAGATCAGGCAGACACAGAGCCACCTGTTGCTGAGCATTTTGAGGATCGACGCCCTGATGGGGTTAGCTATGATCTTGGAGAACTCAACCACGTCCCTCGGGAGTTCGGTGGGTATCTCCTCCTCGGGATCGATGAGGTCGCACCGCTCAACACAGCTCTCAACGCTCTTCCTCTGCCTGTCCGACAGCATGTTTATCAGATCCTTAACCTTCATCCCGACCACCGATACTAACTCGCCTTCAGCTATATAAAATTTTCATCTGAAATCCGGTTAAGTGCTCCCACCCGAGCCTGGGCATAACTCTCTTGCCCGAGTCATCGACGAGGTAAACGCCCCTTCCGGCGGTGACGCGGCCTATGATGGAGAAACTGAAGTCCAGGCTATCAACGAGCTCAGGCGGAACCGTGAAGACCAGCTCGAACTCCTCCCCGCTCGCAAGGGCAACATCAACCGGATTGAGGCCCAAAAGTCCGGCGACCTCTTCAACGCCCTCACCCAGCGGAATACTCTCGGGCCTAACCTCCACTCCAACTCCGCTCATCTCCGCGAGGAGGTAAAGCTCCTTCGCGAGGCCATCGCTGACGTCTATGGCAGAGCTGGCCACCTTCGAGAGGGCCATTCCCTCCTCGACCCTCGCCTTTGGTTCCAAAAACTTCTCGTAGAGGGCTTTTCTAACTGCGTCGCTCACCTCGAGTCCGTTCTTCCAGACGAGGTATCCCGCCAAAGCCCTCCCCAGGTCGCCGGTAACGCAGACCAGCTCACCCGGCTTGGCCCCAGAACGGGTTAGCAAACGCTCCGCAAGCCCCAGTGCTATACCGTCTATGATGAGGTCGTCTGCCTCGTTGGTGTCTGCACTCAGAACGGGAAGACCGTAGAAGTCGAGGGCTTCTCCAATCCCCCTAGCAATCCCCTCAAGGTAGTCCGAACTCAAATCCCCCGGAATCCCGAGCGAGAAGAGAAAGCCTATTGGCCTCGCTCCCATCGAAGCTATATCGCTCACGTTCATCGTTACTGCCTTGAATCCGACCTGTTCGGGAGTCATTATATCGGGCACGTCCGTTTTCCTGACGAGCATATCGTTGGTCGCGACGAGCCATCTATCGCCGAGTCTCAGAGCCCCTGCATCGTCCCCGAGGGGCAGGTCGCCCTGTCGTTTGAGGTGCCTGAGGAAGAGCTCGATGATTTCGGATTCCCTCATTCGAACTCACCCGGCTTTAAGATTTTGAAGCAGTGGTTGTGTCAAGTAGAATCCTCATACCTCACTTCCCTCACGGCCCTGATTACGTCTTCCCTCGTGATTTCAAGGGTCTTTGCGAGTTCCTCACCCTCTTTAAAAACGTCCTCAACGCTCAGCTTCTTCATCACGATGTAGCCGTTTTTCTCCATCACGACGAGATAGTCCCCGTTCCGTATCCCAAGGGCATCACGGATTTCCTTGGGTATGACGACCTGCCCCTTGGTGGATACTTTCACCACCTCCACTCCCATCACCGTAGGAATTTCCCACTTTCTTACTTATTACCCTTTCGTGCAAACTTGCCAATCACGTTTAGCAACTTTTCACGAATCCTGCCAATCTCACCTGGCAACCTTGAGGAAGTCCGTTATGCTCCTCTGCCTCGGTCTCTCGGTCTCCTCGGGAACTTCCACCTCAACGCTCTCGAGCTCCTCAATCTTAGCGTTCCTTATCTCCTCTGGGAGCTTTATCTCTCCGTACTTCCCGCCACCGCCGGGGATAACGATGAGCTTCCCGCTGCGGTAGGCCCATATAGCCTTGGCAACTTCCTCGTGAACGTTGGCAAGCTCCCCGACTGGAACGTCGACGAGAACCCTGATCTCGCTCCCGAAGTCCCTCAAAAAGCGCTCCCATATCAGCCGGACGGATTTGGTTTCAACCCCCTTACCGATGACCATTGAGATTATCTCGGCGAGGGGAGCTAAGTGAAGGTAAGGCGGCCTGTCCTTCGGCCTTTCTTTCGTATCGGCCAGCTCGAGTATTCTGTCCTTTACGCCTTTCTTTATCCGACCACCGCACTTGGGGCACTTCCATTTGAAGGCCTTCGCCTCGCCGAGGGAGTAGTGAGCGTAACAGCGGGAGCATGCCGTCAGGTGGTACTTCCCAAGACGGGGGTCCAAACCAGCGTTCAGGACGATTCTCCTTCCGCCGCGCCTTAGAATCGCCTTCCGGATTTCCTCAAAGGTAGCATCCTCCACCTCGAAGCGGTTGAACTCCCGCCCAAGGCGGTGAGGCATCGGTGAATGGGCATCGCTGTTGCTGAGGTAGGTTAATCTGTGGTGGGCCTTTATCATATCGGCCATCTCGCTGTCGGCCGAGAGACCCAGCTCAAGGAAGTGGATTTTAGCCCCTCCGTAGGCCTCCTTCAAACTGTCGTACTCCTTGTAGAGACTCGTCCAGGGGGTGAAGGCGTGGGCGGGGCCGATTAGAACGCCGAAGTCGTTGGCTATATCCGCTATTCCAGCCGCTGAGAGGCTCAGGTGGGGCCTGCCCTCGGTCTCGATGTCGTTTGAGTATTTTCTTAGTATTCCCCTCATCTCGCGAACCGTCTCAATGCTCGGGAAAATCAGGACGTGATGAACCCTTCTGTTGTCCTCAACCTCCGTTGTGAGGAGGAAGCGAACTCCCCTCAGCTCGTAGGTCCCTTCATCGACTTTCTTGGCGTATCTGAGGAGCTCCCCCTCCCAGTGGGGGTTGAGTATGTCGCCCGTTCCAACTATGCCAAGCCCTTTGAAGCGCGCGTTTTGAGCCAAGTTGGGTATCGTCATCGCCTTTGAGACCGCCTTGGAGTAGCGGGAGTGAAGGTGAAGGTCGGCGTCAACGAGCATGGGACCACCTCAGTCTATGTACATTCCCTCCAGTCCGCGGTAGTAGGCGGTGTATATGTCCCTTTTGGTCACGACACCGATGAGCCTTCTGTCGTTCGGCCCCCTCACAACCGGGAGGAGGTTCTGATCGTACGCCATCAGTTTCTCGAGGGCAACTTCAGCCGTTTCGGTCGGGTACGTTACCGCGTAATCCTTCCGCAGGAACCTGCCAACGCGGAGCCTTTTAACAGCAGTCGGTCGCTTTATGAAGTCCTTTATCCCGATTATCCCGACGACCTCAAGGTTTCTGTTAACGACGGGGAAGCAGTCGTGCCCGGTTTCGGAAACGAGGTGCTCAACGTCGAGGAGGGTCTGATCCTCGTAGACGTAAACCGGATCCCTGCTCATTATCTCGCCGACCGGTATGGTCTCGAGGATAACCGGCTTGCCGGTTCTTATCCTGTACCCCTTCCTGGTGAGCTTTATCGTGTATATCGAGTCGCCCCTCAGGAAGAACCTCGCGGTTAGGAAGCCCATGGTCGCGGACGTCATGACGGCGGGTAGAACGGCGTAGCCCCTCGTCAGTTCCGTCACCATGAGGATCTGGGTTATCGGGGCCTGGGTCATTCCGCTGAAGAAAGCCGCCATTCCAGCCAGGGCGTAGACCGTTGGCGTGGCCCCGAGGGACGGGAAGATCTTAGCCAGGAGCATGCCAAAGGCCGAACCGAACATCGTGCCTATGTAGAGGCTCGGAGCGAAGACGCCACCGCTGTGGCCCGAGCCGATCGTGAGGGCGGTGGCCAGCATCTTCAGGATTCCCAGGGTCAGGAGAAGCCATACCGCAAGTTTCCCGTAGAAGGCCATGCTCATGCCCTCGTAACCAACGCCGAAGATGCCGTAGTTCGGAAAGAATGCCCCGAGAAAGCCCACGCCCAAGCCTCCGATGACCGGTTTGAAAATCCCAGGAACGGGAAGTCTCTCGAAGCCATCGACAACCCGGTAGAGGAAACGAACGTAAAAAGCGGCCAGGGCTCCGAGGAACAGCCCCAGGACGAAGAAGAAGGGGAGCTCGGGAAGGGTGTGCCCTATTCCACCGGGTATCTCGACCTCAAATGCCCTCTTAAGGATCGCGAGGGTAACGGCGTTGCCAGTAACCGCGGCGATGAATATCGGAACGAGGTTTATTGAGAAGGCACCCATATAGACGACCTCAAGGGCGAACATGGCCCCGGCCAGGGGCGTGTTGAAGGTTCCCGCTATTCCAGCCGCGAGTCCGCAGGTTACGAGGAGCTTGCGCATCTCCTTGGACAGTCCAAACCACCTCGCGAAGGCGGAGGTTAAAGCTGCCCCGATGAACCCGATGGGGCCCTCCCTGCCGACGCTGCCTCCGGATCCGATGGTTATGGAGGTGGCCACTATCTTCGTCACCGCGAACACGCCGCCTATCATGCCGCCCTTGAAGATGACAGCCTCTATGACCTCGGGGATGCCGTTCCCCTTGATATCGGGAAATCGAACCACGAGCAGGGCAACGAACAGCCCGCCGATTGCGGGCAGGAGAACGTAGCCCAGATCCAAACCTCCAATGGGATGACTGAGAAGGGGAAAGAGCCGGCCAAAGAAGAACTCATGGCTGAGACGTATCATGAGCCTGAACATGACGGCCCCGAGACCGCCAACTACACCGGCCGTGATCGAGAATATTATGACAACGGTCCACTTCTTCACGTACGCCCTGCCCCACGTCATGAAAAAAGTTAGTGCCTTGAGGTAAAAAGCGTTCCGCCAGCAGGTTTTTATACCCCCACCGGCAAGTAGGCTCGGTGAAAGGCATGAAGGTTGAGGGATTCGTCTCTTCCCTGAGAAACGCGGAAACCATCGGCGAGCTCTTCAAGATACTGCAGGAGAAGGGAGCCCCGATAGTCGAGCTCGACGGCCAGAGGTTCCTCATCGTCGTCGAGGGCGACTTCGAGGGAAGGCCATTCTGGACAGAGATAAACGGCGAGAAGGCCAACCAGGCACTCGGCGACGCGATGCTCAACTCCTCCAGCTTCCCCTTCAAGTGCAAGAGACCTTACACAGGAGGAAACGTTATCTTCGTGAACTTCGACGACATCGAGGTCGGGAAGTTCCTCGTGGCCTACCGCGACCCTGACTACGGGATATTCTACCTCGTCGAGAACGGCGAGGCGAAGGAGATAACGGGGGAAGAGTACGAGAGGCTCAAGGGAGAGATGCCCGAGTTCAAAGTGAAGTCCATGAGCGACGAGCAGATGGACATGATGGGAGCCTTCTTCGGCTGACCTCACCTTTTCATCATTGCCAGGAAGTAAAACAGCAGCTTCGCGGCCGTCAGGGCGGTTGGGTTCCCCAGCCTCTCCCCCGCAACCTCCATTATGTCGAAGCCCGCTATCCTTTTGTTGGCCGTGAGCCATTCGATTGCCTCTATTACCTCCCAGAACCTCAGGCCTCCGGCTTCGGGCGTTCCCGTGTCCGGAACCATTGAAACATCAAAGACGTCTATGTCCACCGAGAGGTAAACCGGCTCCGGAAGGGGCTCAACGAGATCCACGAAGGAATCGAAGCCGTAGTCCCTGGCGTGAACCCATCGAATTCCATTTTTCTCGGCGAATTCAACTTCATCCCTCGTCCCGCTCCTTATCCCGAACATTGCCTCTCTAACGCCCAGCTCGGCTATTCTCCTGGCGACGCAGGCGTGGTTGTAGGGGTTGTCCTCGTAGCTGTCCCTGAGGTCGAGGTGAGCATCGAAGACCACGTAGCTTTTTGGCTTCAATGCCTCAACGGCCCCAAGCGTCTGGGAGTGCTCGCCGCCGAGGAGTACCGGTATCGCGCGGGGATTCGCTTTTTTCAGCTCCTCAACGGTTTCCCTAACCCTGTCCGCGGTTTCGCGAGGATTCCCCGCCACAACCGCAACGTCGCCTATGTCCGCCACCCCCACGCTCGAAACGTCCACGTCGTAGTCAAGAACGTAGGTTTCCAGGTTCAGCGTGGCCTGTCTTATCAGCGTCGGCCCGAAGCGCGCTCCGGACTTGTAGCTGGTTGTGCCGTCGAAGGGCACCCCGAGGATAACGAAGTCCGCTCGCTCAGGAGGAACGAGGGGAAGCTCGAGCTTAAAGGCCTCGTACGTGTACAGGAACTCCACCTCTACACCACCGGGCATGGATTGGCGAAGGCCAAAAAAGCTTTATGGGCAAACTATTTTACCCCGAAGGGCGTAGTTTCTACGGTGGTGATTTTGGTCGAGGCAGTTCTGGAGTGGCTCCGGAGCGGTAGGGACGATGCGGAGGACATAGTCGACCTTCCCTGGGAGGTCAAGAAGGTTGGGGAGAACCACTACGTTGCAGAGCATCCGAAGATTCCCTTCACCCTCAACGTTGTCTTCGCCGATGGCTTCATAAGGCTGGCGGTCCCCTCG
This sequence comes from Thermococcus sp. AM4, assembly GCF_000151205.2. Classification (NCBI taxonomy): domain Archaea; kingdom Methanobacteriati; phylum Methanobacteriota; class Thermococci; order Thermococcales; family Thermococcaceae; genus Thermococcus; species Thermococcus sp. AM4. The sequence continues at coordinate 1,874,327 of NC_016051.1, read as the reverse complement.
GGGATAGAAACGATAGCCATGAGGCTTGAAGAGAGGATCAGGACTTATCACACGCTCCTCGTTCTGAACGAGCGCATGAACATGCTGAAGTTCACGCTCAGCGGGATGAACGACGAGGTAACGCTGAGGGTTGATCTCGACGAGAAGAGCCTTGGAAAGGAGGAGTTCAACGACGCACTAACTGCCCTTCTCGTTGGGATGAACGTCCTGATGGACTCGCTCGGGCTCACGGAGGAGTTCCAGGAGGCCATCTTCGAACGGCTGAGCATGATGATCATCGAGAGGCTGCAGAGGGGCATGAGCGAGGCGGAGATCATGAACTTCCTCGTAAAGAAGGTCGGGATGACGAAGGAAGAGGCTAAGGCCCTCCTGAACGAGATAAAGCGGGCCATGTCTGGGGAGGACGACAGGGGGTACTTCTGAGAGGGAAGGCTTAAAAGCGGACTGAAGAATTTTCGGCGGTGGTAACATGGCTCCAATCGACATCGTTGCGAGGCTCCTCGTCGCCGTTCTCATGCTCGGCGTTCTGGCGATGATAATAGGCAGGAGGTTCAACATCTCCTACGTGCCTCTCTTCATCCTCCTCGGGATCGCGATAGGTCCCATAACCAGCATGGTGCCCCGGGAACTGGCGCACGAGCTCTTTGACTACCTCAGGGTCTTCGGTCTCGTGATAATCCTGTTCACCGAAGGCCACAACCTGAGCTGGAGGCTCCTGAGGAGGAACTCAAAAACAATACTGATCCTCGACACCCTCGGCGTCTTTCTGACCGCTTTGCTCGCGGGATGGTTCTTCTCCTGGCTCTTCGGTGCACCCTTCCTCGTCGGTTTTCTCTTCGGAGCGATAATAAGCGCAACCGATCCGGCGACTCTCATACCCCTCTTCCGCCAGTACCGCGTTGAACAGGACATAGAGACAACGATCGTCACCGAGTCGATTTTCAACGATCCCCTCGGCATAGTCCTGACAACGGTGGCCGTTGCGATGCTTTACCCCGAAGCGGTCTCCAAGGTGTTCTACGTCCTCAGCGGACACGTGGGCCTGTACGGTGCCAGCGTTCTCTACTTCCTCTACGAGCTGCTAACCTCGATTGCGGTGGGAATAGTCATGGGGCTTCTCGGGTACTGGTTCATGAAGAAGGCCGAGATCCTGGAGTTCCCGGAGGTGGAGATATTCGCCCTCGGTCTGGCGTTTCTGACGTTCCTCGTCGGAGAAGAGCTCGATGCCTCGGGGTACCTCGCGGCAACGGTGGCGGGGCTCGTCCTGGGCAATTTCAAGGTTCTCGGGCGGGTCAGAAACATTCATATCATGGACCGCGTGCTCAAGGCAATAAAGCTGGAGGTCGAGTTCAACGAGAGCCTCTCGGCGATAGCGACGCTCTTCATATTTTTCCTGCTCGGCGCCAGCCTGAACCTCGACATCTTCACCGGAAACCTCATCAAAGGACTCCTTGTGGCGTACTTCGTAATGCTAGTGGCTAGACCTATAGCGGCGCTGCCAATCATCAAGTGGTGGGGTGCGAAGAAGTACCTCTTCATTGCCCTAGAGGGCCCCAGGGGAATAGTGCCCTCGGCGCTTGCATCGCTCCCACTCAGCCTCGCGATTAAGTACGGCGGAAACACCCTAACCGTTCACTGGGGTGAGGTCATACTGGCTGTCACAGTTATAACTGTGCTCGCTTCCGTGATAACCGAAACCCTATGGGTGCCCTTGCTCAGAAACGTGCTCCTGGAGCCCGAGACCGTTGAGGACCGCGTGAAGAAGTTCCACAGCAGGAAGAGGGGCGGGGGATGAGGGTTGAAGGCCTTCTCCGTTATCTACTCTCCCGTTTTTCTCGAGCACAGACCCGAGAACTACCATCCCGAAAACCCCAACCGGCTGTTGAGGGCAGTAAAGGTCCTCCAGCGGTTGAACCTGTGGAAGCCCATCGAGCCGGTTCCCGTTCCGGAGGAGGAACTCCTGAAGGTCCACTCAAGGGACTACATTGAGCTCGTCCGCGAGAGTAGCAGAACCTTCTCGTACCTCGACCCGGACACCTACGTCTCCCCCGGCACGTGGGAGGCGGCTCTGACCGCGTTTGGGGCTTCGAAGCTGGCCGTCGAGCTGGCGCTGGAAAAGAAGGGCCTTCACCTCGCCCTCGTGAGACCGCCAGGCCATCACGCCGGAAAGGCCGGAAGGGCCTTCAACGCTCCCACTTTGGGCTTCTGTATCTTCAACAACGCGGCCTACGCGGCAAAGGTCGCGGAGGAGCTCGCTGGAAAAGTTCTGGTCATAGACTTTGACGCCCATCACGGCAACGGGACGCAGGAGATACTCTGGAACGACCCCAACGCGGTGCATATAGACCTTCACGAGAGGGACATCTACCCCTGGAGTGGCTACGAGCACGACGTCGGCGGGAAGAATGCAGAGGGGACGAAAATCAACCTGCCGATGCCCCACTACTCTGGAGATGACGACTTCATCTACGCCTGGAACGAGATTGTTCTCCCGGTCTTGGCCCAGTTCAGGCCGAAGCTCGTGGTCGTCTCGGCTGGCTTCGACGGCTTCCTCGGCGAGAACCTGACGACCCTACGGCTGAGCGAGCTTTTCTTCGCCTACGCGGGCTCAACGCTTTCGCGCTATCCTCTCGCGGTGATTTTTGAGGGTGGTTACTCAGTCGGCCTTGACAAAGGCCTCCCTGCCTTTATCAGGGGCTATCTCAGCGGGGAAATCCGCGAGGTTCCGGTCAGTCCATCGTACGAAGCCTTGAGAACGGTGGCAAGGGTCAAAGAGGTGCAGTCCGAGTGGTGGGAGTTCTGACTTACGGGAGGGTAAGTGGCTTACCCGGGGGTAAGTTGGTCTTCTTTATGACTTCCTTAACGACTGGGTCGGGGATAGAGTAGCCATCCTCTGTCTTTTCAAGGTAGCCGTACTTGACGAGATTCCTTAGCAGGGCTGAAAACTTCGCGTCGTTTATTTTTCCCGCCTTGAACTCCACGTACTCCTTTATAGAGCTCCATGAATCGTTTCCCAAGGAGACTGCCTTCAGAATGTACCAGTACCTCGTGCTGTACCTTGTGAGGGTCGAAATTTCGTCGAGGACAAGCGCTTTGGCCCTCTCAAAGAGCTCGTTGAGTGCCTCTTTTTCGGAGAGCTTTCTAACTCCCCTGAGGTAGCCGTATAGGGTCAGCCATCCGACAATTCCGTCGAGCCTCTCAACGACCCTCTCAATTTCCTCCTCCTGAACTTTCACACCAAGCTCGTCGAATCCTCTTCTCAGGAAGTCCCTGCTCTGCTCCCTCGAAAATCTCTTCAGCGTTATTTCCCTCGCGTACCTGCCAAAGAGGGGCTTTTTGGGGTTGTCGAGTCCGATAAAATCGTGGAGCATTCCGACCTCGGAGCCGGTCAGCACAAACGTCAGGTTCGGCAGGTTGTCCACGGCGTACGCTATGAGCCCATCGTACCGTATCCCCGAAAGCCTCAGGTACTGGGCCTCATCGAAGGCTATTATAACCCTCCTCCCAGTTTTCTCGGCCCAAGAGTCGAGCTTCTCAAGGAGCTCTGCAAGGTCGGGCTTTTCATCGAACTCGATCTGGAGGCCCGAAACGTTAATCCCTTTAATCCGTGAGAGGGCTTTCACGAGTTCCATCCCTATTTTGTTAGTCCCCTTCAACGACTTGAGGAGACCTTCGAGGAGTTTTCTCGCGAGCAACTCTTGAGGAATCGAGCCGTGGGTGAAGTAGAGCGAGCGGACGTCAATTTTGGAGAACGGCTTTTCTGATTCGGAGAGCGCAACGTTGAGGAGGGAGCTTTTACCGAGCCTCCTGATGCCGAGCAGAAGAACAAGCGTTTCTCCGAGCTCAACGGCTTCAAAAAACTCCCTGAGCTCTTTCTCCCTATCGTAGAGGTCTTCTCTTTTCCTCTTTGGCCGGAGGTCGAACAGCAACTTACCCCACCGTAAGTTACTTACCCCGGGGTAAGTTATAAGGGTTTCCCTTTTACCGGGTGGCGTTGGGAGGTATATCTGCAGACTGAGACGTGTCAAAAAGAAGAGAAGGGCCTTAAAGCCCCAGCATCTCCTTCGCGGCCTTGACGCCCAAATCGAAGGCCTTCATGTTGACGTCAACAGCCTTCTTCGGCACGCTGACCTTTATGACCTCCCTGACGTGCTCCGCTGAAAGCGGAAAACCCGGCGTCTGAGTCAGCGCTCCGATGAGGACGACGTTGGTAGTTATGATGTTTCCTGCCTCCATCGCGAGCTTTTCCGCATCGAAGGCCATGAACTTGGCCTCGAAGTTCTCCTCGACGACCTTCCTAATCTCTTCGAGACTCGGGTACTTGGCGAGGCCCATCGAGACCTGAACCGGCGGAATCGGCCTCGCGTTGGTGAAGACAAGGCCCCCTTTCTTGAGGTAGTTGATGTAGCGGAGGGCTTCGACAGGCTCGAAGCTCAGTATGACGTCGGCCTTGCCCTCGGGAACCATCGCGCCGTAGACGTCCTCCCCAAAGCGAACGTAGGCGATAACGCTTCCAAAGCGCTGGCTCATGCCGTGAACCTCACCAACGCGCACCTTGTAGCCAGCTCTAAGCGCCGCCCAGCCGAGCAGGTTCGCCGCGGTGAGGATTCCCTGACCGCCAACTCCGGTGATAACGATGTTGTACTCCCTCATCTCGCTCATAGCTCTCCCTCCCTCACCTTCTCGAAGGCGTCGAACGGACAGACCTGGGCACAGCCGCCACAGCCCCAGCACATCGTCGGGTCTATCTTAGCTTTCTTCTTCTCGGCGTCCCAGTAGATTGCCGGACAGCCGTAGGCGTTGATACAAATCTTACAGCCGGTACACTTGTCCTCGTTGACCTGGTAGAGTGGCCACTGCTTGCCCTCGCGCCTGAGCTGGCCGATACGATACAACGCACAGACGCGCCTCGCGACGACGACGCTGACGCCCTCAACGGCCAGGGCCTCCTTTATGGTCCTCTCGACGGCCTTTATGTCGTAGGGGTCAACGACTGCTACATAATCCGCTCCCATCGCCTTCGCGACCTCTTCAATCTTAATCTGCTTGCCCGGTCCGTGTGGGGTCTCACCGGTTCCCGGGTTGGGCTGGTCGCCGGTCATGGCTGTAACGAGGTTGTCGAGGACGACTATGACGACGTTGGAGCGGTTGTAGATGGCGTTTGCCAGAGCCGGAAGTCCCGTGTGGAAGAACGTTGAGTCGCCTATCGTGGCAACGATTACCTTCTTCTCCTTGCCGGTCTTGTGCTCGTCCTCGGCAACGCTTCCGTTGAGCGCCACGCTGAGGCCGTGGGCGACGCCGATTGAACCGCCCATCGCGACGGTTGTGTCAACGGTCTTGAGCGGTGGGAGGACACCAAGGGTGTAACAGCCTATGTCGCTCGGGAAGATTGCCCTTGGAGTTGCAGCCCTTCTAATCGCGTAGAAGGTGTTCCTGTGCGGACAGGCCGGGCACAACGAGGGGGGCCTCGGCGGGACCATGCCCTTTACCTTCTCGTACTTCTGGTCGAGCTCCTCGAAGTTAATCGGGGTTTCGAGGCCGAGGAACTTCGCTATGGCCGTTACCGCCCTCCTCGTGGTCATCTCGTAAACCCTTGGCACGAGGTCCTTGCCGTGAATCGGAATTCTAAGTCCCTTATCGTAGGCCCAGGTCTTGACCTGCTCCTCGACGACCGGCTCAAGCTCCTCGACGATGAGAACCTTCTCAAGCCCGTCGAGGAACTTCTCAAGCAGGCCGTATGGAACCGGGAAGGGCGTTCCGAGCTTGAGTATCTTGACGTTCTCGACGCCGAGCCAGGCCAGGGCCTCCTTGACGTAGGCGTAGCTCAGGCCCGGAGCGATTATACCGACCTTCGCGTTCTCGTCGCCCTCAATCCAGTTGAAGGGGCAGTTGTTGAGCTCCTCACGAATCTTCTCAATCTTCTCGAGAATCTGCGGGTGGAACTTCCTTGCGTGGGCAGGAATGTCAACGAACCTCTCGGGGTTCTTCTTGAAGTTCCCGAACTTCCTCTTGCCGGTCTTTATCTCCTCCGGAAGCTCTCCGAGAACGACATCGCCCCTCGCGTGGGAGCTCCTCGTGGTCGTCCTCAGAATGACGAAGTGTTTGAACTTCTCGCTCAGCTCGAAGGCGTACTTCGTCATCTCCTTGGCCTCGTGGGGTGAAATCGGCTCGAGAACGGGCACGTTGGCGAACTTTGCGTAAACCCTCGTGTCCTGCTCGTTCTGACTGCTCCACATGCTCGGGTCGTCGGCAACCATTATGATGAAACCGCCCTCGACGCCCATGCCAACGGCGCTGAGGAAGGTGTCGGCCGCGACATTGAGGCCTACGTGCTTCATGGCCGTCATGGCCCTGAGACCGCTCCAGGCAGCGGAAAGCGCGGTTTCAAAGGCAACCTTCTCGTTGGTGGAGTACTCCATGTAAACTCCTGCCTTCTTGGCCACCATCGCCATCGTATCGGTCAGTTCCGAACTCGGGGTTCCGGGATAAGCCGCGAAAACCGCTATGTTGGCCTCCAAAGCTCCGCGCGCTATGGCCTGGTTTCCGAGGAGGAGAACCCTCTCCCCGGGCTTATCCCACAGCACTATGTCCGTTACCTTCGCCATCAAACAACACCTCCGAGGGTTTCCAATAACTGAGTTCTATCCGAATCGTCCAAAACATAAAAGGCGGGGATGTTTAGCTTCCTCGCGCGGGATACCATGTCCCTATCTGAGGACACAAGGAGTGCGTTGAACTTCTTCGCGGTTGCAATAAAGTACGAATCCGCCGCGCGAGGGTGAATTTTCTTGGCTATTTCCTTCGCGTCCTCGAATATCCAATCCTCTGAAACTTGGAGAACCCTTGAGTCCAGGTACTCAATCACTAACTCAAGCGCCTCTTCTTTTCCTGAGAGCCTCATCACTAGGCTTATAGTTTCCACAATTCCCAGTCGGGGCATTAACAGGGGTATCCCCTTCTCTTCTGCCACAGAGATTACACTCTGGGCGGCTTCCGCTCTGTCCTCTCGCCCTTTGACTGGAATCATAGCATCTATGAGGACGGAGGTATCAACCACGAGCATTTCTCATCTCCTTTATGAGCCTGTGAGGGTCTTCTTCAACTTCCCCTATTATCTCCTTGAGCTTGGCGTACACATCCTTTATCTTTGGAGGAGACGTTTTGACCTCGCTCTTTTGAACTTTCTCAATAGCCTCCATCTCACTCATCCTCCAAAACCCCAGCGTTCCTCGCCTGCTGGACGAGGGCGTAGGCACCGGCGGCAACGTCCTCGGGCCTCTCGTAGCTCGGGATTCCGTTGGCTTCGAGGAGCTCCTTCGCCTTTTCGCTGACGTAACCGGCCATGAAGAGGCCTAAGACGGGCTTGCCGTTGTTGACCTCCTTGACGGCCCTTATGACGCCCTCGGCGTGCTCCGTTGGGGTCATTCCCGCGAAGGTCGGGACGACGCATATCGCTATGAGCATGTCGACGTTCGGGTCCTGGAGGAGTAGCTTCGCGGTCCTGTAGTAGTCCTCGCCCCTCGCACTTGCAATCATGTCGACGGGGTTCTTTACGGCGGCCATCGGCGGGAGGAACGAGCGGAGCTCCTCTATCGTCTTCTCCTCGAGGTCTGCCAATTTAAGGCCCCTCTTGTCAATCTGGTCGGCCGTCAAAACGCCCGGCCCGCCGGCGTTGGTCATTATCGCGACGCGCTTGCCTTTCGGCAACGGCTGGGTGAAGGCCCTCGCCATGCTGAGCATGTCGTCGATTGTTTCGGCGATGAGAACTCCGCTCTGCTTAAACGCAGCTTCGTAAATCTTCCAGCTTCCGGCAAGGGAACCCGTATGGCTTGATGCTGCCCTCGCCCCGCTCTCGCTCTTTCCGGCCTTGAGGGCTATGACGGGCTTCTTCCTGGTGGCCTTCTTGGCGACCTCGATGAACTTCCTTCCGTCCTTGATTCCCTCGATGTAAAGCGCGATTGCCTTGTCCTCCTCGGTGTCGGCCAGGTACTCCATGAGCTCCGCGAAGTCGAGGTCGGCCATGTTGCCGACGCTGATGAACTTGGAGAAGCCGATTCCCTCCTTGACGGTCTTGTAGACGATTCCCGCTCCCAAAGCTCCACTCTGGCTCACGAAGGCTATGCTCCCCTTCTTGGCGTCCATTATGAAGGTCGCGTTCATGTCGTTGTGGGTGTTCATGACGCCGACGCAGTTCGGGCCTATCAGACGCATTCCGTACCTGTGGGCAATCTCGACGAGCTCGCGCTCCTCCTTCTTGCCCTCTTCACCAGTCTCGCCGAAGCCGGCCGTTATGATGACCGCTCCCTTAACTCCCTTCTCACCGCAGTCTACTATCGACTGCTTCACGAAGCGCTTGGGGACTACGATTATCGCGAGGTCAACCTCGTCGGGGATGTCCTTGACGTTCTTGTAGGCCTTAACGCCCTGAACGACCTCGTCCTTGACGTTGACGGGGTAAACCTTGCCGTCCTTGTACTTCTTGAGGTTCTTGAAAACTTCGTAGCCGAGCTTCATCGGGTCGTTCGATGCTCCGATGACGGCTATGCCCTTCGGCCTGAAGAAGTAGTCCAAGTTCATGAGCCTCACCGTTTAAATCTCCGCCGAATCGTATATAAGCTTTCCCAAATAGGACATCGGAGAATTTTAGGGCATCGCTGAGCTCTTTACGTTCACCAGTGGGCTTTTTAGGCCATCGAAAGGTTTAAGTAAGCTCTGGTTATTTTATCCTTGGAGGTGGTGGCGATGGTGAAGGTGCGCTTTTTGGGGCACGCGGCCTTTCTGATTGAGGGAAGCAAGAAAATCCTTATAGACCCGTTCCTCAGCGGCAACCCGCAGGCGGCTGTGAAGCCGGAGGAGGTTGAGGCCGACCTGATACTCATAACCCACGCCCACGGCGACCACATCGGAGACGCGGTCGAGATAGCCAAGAGGACCGGCGCGAAGATAGTCGCGATGTACGACATAGCTAACTACATCAGCGAGCAGGGCAACGTTGAGGTCATCGGCATGAACTACGGACCGACTGAGATAGACGGCGTCGGAATCGTCCAGGTTCCGGCCTGGCACTCAAGCAGCGACGGCAAGTACGGCATCGGCAACCCCTGTGGCTACATAGTCAAGCTCGATGGAAAGACGATTTACCACGCCGGCGACACATTCGTGTTCCTCGACATGGGCCTGTTCAGCGAGCTCTACGGCCCGATTGACTTAGCTTTGCTCCCGATAGGCGGGCACTTCACTATGGGCCCGAAGGAAGCGGCAAAGGCCGTCGAGCTGCTCAAGCCCAAGAAAGTCGTCCCGATGCACTACAACACCTGGCCCCCGATTTCGGCTGACCCCGAGGAGTTTAAGAAGCTCGTTGGAGACAAGGCCGAGGTCGTTATTCTCAAGCCCGGCGAAAGCCTTGAGCTCTGATCTCCTATTTTCCGATTTGCTTTTAAAGGCCTCCTCCCCTTCTACTCCGGGATGGACATGATAGGCATAATCTTTGACATGGACGGTGTCGTTTACAGGGGGAACAGCCCCATCGACGGCGCCAGAGAGACTATAGAGTTCGTTAGGGAAGCGGGGATTCCCTTCGTGTTCCTGACCAACAACTCCACACGAACCCCGGAGATGTACAGGCAAAAACTCCTCTCGCTTGGGATCGACGTTCCAGCCGAGAGGATCGTTACCTCGGGACTCGCGGCCAGGATCTACATGGAAAAACACTTCAATCCGGGAAGGATATTTGTAATCGGCGGTGAAGGGCTTGAGATTGAGATGGAAAGGCTGGGATGGGGCGTTGTAAGCCTTGAAGAGTGCAGAACGGGCGGATGGAAAGAAATCGAGTACGTGGTCGTCGGTCTCGATCCGGGGTTAACCTACGAGAAGCTCAAGTACGGAACGCTTGCGATAAGGAACGGTGCCGGCTTCATCGGAACGAACCCCGACACCACTTATCCGGCCGAGGAGGGCCTCTACCCCGGGGCAGGGGCGATCATAGCGGCGCTGAAGGCCTCAACGGGTGAGGAACCCCTGATCATAGGGAAACCCAACGAACCCGCCTATGAGGTGGCCAGGGAGAAACTCGGCCCGGTGGACGAGATCTGGATGGTTGGAGACAGGCTGGACACTGATATAGCCTTCGCCAAGCGCTTTGGAATGAAGGCGATAATGGTTCTCACCGGGGTGAACGACCTAGAGGACATTAAGAGGAGCGACGTAAGGCCGGACCTCGTGCTCCCGAGCATCAGGGAGCTCAAGGACTACCTCTCTACCGTTCTGGGGGATGCGGATGAAAATCAATGACCTTCTTGAGAGCCTAGTTCGGCAGGAGAACGAACTCTACAACCTCCACAAGCTGGGGGAGACCTTCGCAACCTTTGAGAGAAGCGAGTTCGCCGATACGTTTAGGCTTATGGCCGAGGAAGAGCTCAGGCATAGAAAAACCCTGGAATCCATGATCTCGGAGAACAGCCTTGAGGGAAGCGTTGTAGTGGACTACCTCGACGTCCTCTCCCTTGAGCCCGTTCTGAGGGACGAGAGGGCCGAACCCAAAAGTCTGGAGGAGCTTGTTGTGGAAGCGTTAATTCGGGAGCAGCACGCCTACGAAATGTACTCAAAACTCTCGGAGATACTCGACGGCTCCCTCGCGCAGATCTTTCGGATGATGGCCGGGGAGGAGCTGAAACACGTTTACCGGCTCAAGATAATTTACGAGGCCCTTTAGCCGATGGACAAATTATCCGACACTTCCCTTTTCTACCCTTTCACCCCCTGAGCAAAGTGAGCCGGGGTTTATTGTCATTTCGCCAGCGTTGAACAGGGCAAGGTATATTTAGGTGTGAACCCCAAAGGGTTCCGCTGATGCTTTTACCAAAAGGTACAATAACCCGAAACTATAAGACAGGGGTGTTTATATGGCCGTTGAAAAAGTGATGAAAAGGGACGGTAGAATCGTGCCTTTTGATAGGGAGCGTATAAAATGGGCCATAAAAAGGGCAATGCTCGAGGTTGGCGTTCATGACGACAAGCTCCTCAACAGGGTCGTCAGGAGGGTCGTCAGGAGAATAAACGAGCTCTACGACGGGCAGGTTCCCCACATCGAGAACATCCAGGACATAGTTGAGCTCGAGCTCATGAGAGCGGGCCTCTTCGAGGTTGCAAAGGCGTACATCCTCTACCGCAAGAAGAAGGCCGAAATCAGGGAGGAGAAGAAGAAAATCCTCAACAAGGACAAGCTCGATGAAATCGACAAGCGCTTCTCCCTCAACGCCCTCCGCGTTCTGGCGAGCAGATACCTCATAAGGAACGAGAAGGGGGAGATAGTAGAGAGCCCCAGGGAGCTCTTCGAGAGAGTCGCCACCCTCGCGGTCATCCCCGATTTGCTCTACGACGAGCGCGTTTACGACAAGGAAGGAAAGCACGAGCAGGATTTAAGCCGCGTTAAGCACTACCTGGAACACTTCGAGGAGTTCGATGGAAAGTACTCAATCGGACGCTTCAAGCTCAACAAGTACCACTTCGAGAGGCTCGTGAAGCTCTACCGCGAGCTGGCAGAGAAGGGGAAGATGAAGGTCTCGATAGACGAGTTCCTGGGCATGCTCGAGAACGGAGCTTTTGACGACTACGAGAGCGAAATAGAGGAGTACTTCAGGCTAATGACGAGTCAGACGTTCATGCCCAACACCCCTGCTCTCATTAACTCCGGCCGGCCGCTGGGAATGCTCTCGGCATGCTTTGTTGTCCCCATAGAGGACGACATGGAGAGCATCATGAAGGCGGCCCACGACGTTGCCATGATACAGAAGAGCGGCGGGGGATGTATCGACGGAAACGCTAAGATACTCTTTGAAAATGAAGGGGAAGAGCACCTAACAACAATGGCGGAGATGTACGAACGTTACAAGCACCTGGGTGAGTTCTATGACAAAAACTACAACAGATGGGGCATAGACGTTTCAAGCGTTCCTATCTACGTAAAGTCGTTCGACCCAGAAACAGGGGAAGTCGTTAGGGGGAGGGTTAAGGCCATCTGGAGGTACGAGCTTGGAGAGAAGGTGACCAAATACAACATCAAAACCAACAAGGGAACAAGAATTCTAACGTCTCCGTGGCACCCGTTCTTTGTGCTTAACCCAGACTTTAAGGTCGTCGAGAAGAGGGCAGATGAACTCAGTGAGGGAGACATGCTGGTAGGAGGAATGCCAGAGGACGACAATCACGAGTTCATCTTCGATTACTGGCTCGCCGGCTTCATAGCAGGCGATGGAAGCTTTGATAAACAACGCTCGCACGTCAAAGGACATGAGTACATTTACGACAGACTAAGGATATACGACTACAGAGTTGAAACCTTCGAGACCATAAACAAGTACCTCGAAGAGACGTTTGGAAAGAGATATAGCCTTCAGAGGGATAGGAACATCTATTACATCGACATAAAGGCCAGGGAGATAACCTCCCACTACAGGAAGCTTCTGGATGGGATAGACACCGGAATTCCACCCGAAATCCTCAGAAAGGGCCGTGCCGCCGTGCTCTCTTTTATAACTGGGCTGTTCGATGCAGAAGGACACGTGAACAGCAAGCCAGGCGTTGAACTGGGCATGGTGAACAGGAAACTAATAGAGGACATTGCACACTACCTCAGCTCACTTGGGATAAAAGCAAGAATGAGGGAGAAGCCCAGAAAAGATGGCGTTGATTACATCGTCCACGTTGAGGAGTACTCCTCGTTGCTCAGGTTCTACGAGTTAATCGGAAAGAACCTCCAAAACGAAGAGAAGAGGAAGAAGCTTGAAACTCTCTTAGAAAAACACAAAGGAGGGACCTTCGGCCTTTCACTCAACTTCGAGGCGTTTAAGAGATGGGCGTCAAAACACGGCGTTGAGTTCAAAACCAACGGCAGTCAGACCCTCGCTATCATAAAGGGTGAGAAAATATCCCTCGGTCAGTGGCACACGAGGGGACGCGTTTCAAAGGCCGTTCTTGTAAAGATGCTCAGGAAGCTCTACGACGCAACGGGAGTTGAAGACGTCAAGAGAATGCTCCATCTTGTCGAGGGCCTGGAGGTAGTCAAGGAAATAACCACCACAAACGAGCCAAAGACCTTCTATGACCTGACGGTTGAGAACTACCAAAACTACTTGGCTGGAGAAAACGGGATGGTCTTCGTTCACAATACTGGCTTAAACTTCTCAAAGCTCCGTCCGGAGGGCGATTTTGTCGGTTCAACGGCCGGAGCCGCGAGCGGGCCCGTTTCCTTCATGCACCTTATCGATGCGGTCAGCGACGTCATCAAGCAGGGAGGTGTAAGGCGCGGGGCGAACATGGGAATCCTCGAGGTCTGGCACCCGGACATAGAGAAGTTCATCCACGCGAAGGAGAGGAACACAGGAACCAACGTGCTCAGCAACTTCAACATCAGCGTTGGCATCTGGGAGGACTTCTGGGAGGCCCTGAAGGAGGGCAAGCGCTACCCGCTCGTGAACCCGAGGACCGGCGAGAAGGTCAAGGAGATAGACCCCAAGAGCCTGTTTGAAGAGTTAGCCTTCATGGCCTGGAGCAAGGCCGACCCGGGAGTTATATTTTTCGACGTTATCAACAGGAGGAACGTTTTGGCGGAGGCGAAGGGAGGACCGATAAGGGCCACCAACCCCTGCGGTGAAGAGCCCCTCTACGAATACGAATCGTGCAACCTCGCGAGCATCAACCTCGCCAAGTTCGTGAAGTATGACGACGAAGGAAAGCCCTACTTCGACTGGGACGAGTACGCCTACGTGATTCAGAAGGTCGCCAAGTACCTCGACAACGCCATCGACGTCAACCGCTTCCCGCTTCCTGAAATCGACCACAACACAAAGCTGACCCGGAGAATAGGTGTCGGAATGATGGGACTGGCAGATGCGCTCTTCAAGCTCGGTATACCCTACAACAGCGAGGAAGGCTTCGCCTTCATGAGGAAGGCAACCGAGTACCTCACCTTCTACGCCTACAAGTACAGCGTGGAAGCGGCCAAAAAGCGCGGAACGTTCCCGCTCTACGAGAAGAGCGCCTACAAGGACGGTGAGCTACCGGTCGAGGGCTTCTACCACCGCGAGATATGGACGCTCCCGTGGGACGAGCTCGTCGAGGAAATCAAACGCCATGGAGTTAGAAACGGCATGGTGACCACCTGTCCGCCGACAGGAAGCGTTTCAATGATAGCGGACACCTCCAGCGGAATCGAGCCAATCTTTGCCCTCGTCTACAAGAAGAGCGTCACCGTCGGCGAGTTCTACTACGTCGACCCTGTCTTCGAGTCCGAGCTCAAGAAGCGCGGTCTCTGGAGCGACGAGATACTCAGGAAGATAAGCGACAACTATGGCTCTGTGCAGGGCCTTGAGGAGATTCCCGAGGATATGCAGAGGGTCTTCGTTACCTCGATGGACGTCCACTGGCTCGACCACATCCTGGCTCAGGCCAACATACAGCTCTGGCTCACCGACAGCGCGAGCAAAACCATAAACATGCCGAACGACGCCACCGTTGAGGACGTCAAGGCGGCATACCTTTTAGCTTACAAGCTCGGCTGTAAGGGAATAACCGTCTACCGCGACGGTTCGCTCTCGGTGCAGGTCTACAGCGTCGAGGGAGAGAAGAGGAAGCGCGTCCCGGCCAAGCCGAGTAGCTACGCCGTCGAGAAGCTGAAGGCCGTTGTCGAGGCCGAGCCCTGGCTGGCCAAGTTCATCAACGTCGAGGCTATCCTCAACGGCACCAACGGAAAGGAGAAGCCTCAGCTCAGCTTTTCCCTGAGCACGGCAAAGGCAGTCACACCAAAGACGCCAGAGCACCCGCACCACGCGGAGAAGCCGGAAGTTCCGGAGGAGAAAATTAAGGAGCTCCTCGGCGTTGCCTACTGCCCGGTCTGCTACGAGAAGGACGGGGAGCTGGTAGAGCTTAGAATGGAGAGCGGTTGCGCCACCTGCCCGCGCTGTGGATGGAGCAAGTGCGTCATCAGCTGAGGGTTTCTTCCGTTTTCTTTGCCCCTTAATTTCGTTCCTCCAGACATCTTTTAACATATTCCTGCCAAAATAGGTTTTTTAATCCCTATCTTTTAACTTCCACCACTCACCCAAAGCTTAAGTTTGGCGTTGAGAACTCACGCTATTCGGAGGTGTTCCCATGGACAAGGTTTACCTGACCTGGTGGCAGATTGATAGGGCCGTCTTCGCGCTCGCCGAGGAGATACAGAAGCACTTCATGCCCGACGTGATAGTCGGAATCGCGAGGGGCGGGCTTATTCCAGCGGTGAGGCTGAGCCACGTTCTGGGCGATGTGGAGCTCAAGGTCATAGATGTCAAGTTCTACAAGGGCATCGACGAGAGGATGGAAAAGCCAGTTGTGACGATTCCGCTCCACGGCTCGCTGGAGGGCAAGAAGGTAGTTATTGTAGATGACGTCAGCGATACCGGAAAGACCCTTGAGGTCGTCATCGAGGAGGTCAAGAAGGCCGGGGCGAAGGAGGTCAAAGTAGCGTGCCTCAGCATGAAGCCCTGGACGAAGGTGGTGCCGGACTTCTACGTCTTCAGAACAGACAAGTGGATAGTCTTCCCCTGGGAGGAGTTCCCCGTTGTGGTGAGGGAGTGAGCTTTTATCTTTTATGTTTCTTAGCTTGTCCCATAAAGAGAATATAGCTATGAGTAATACTACACTCAGAGAAATATACAGATACTAACAACTCTAATGAACAAAAAATTTATAAAAACTAGTGATCAACATTCTGTTGAAAAAACATTAAAGGTGATGAACCTAATGAAACTAAAAATACTGGCACTGATTCTTCTGGTTGTTTTAGCCATTTCTCCTGCAAAGGGGACAGAAATAGAGAGGATAGATGCAAAAACTACACCACCAAACGCCTTGCTTCCCGTGCCTAGCACCACCCCAGAGTTCAAGGTATTCACGGGACAAAATGCCGTTCAAGATGCTCTCAGATTCATTGAAAGGTACGGGGATCACCTCACTTTGAAGGTTAACCTGTCGGAATTTTCCACAGCTCATTTCGTTGGAATATATCTCAGAGAACTACCCAACGGGATGTACATACCCACATACTACATAAGCGATAGCACCGACATTTCTCAAAGTGAAGAGGAATTCAAAAAACATATATTTAGAATTGAAAGAACCCCACTAACGTCTATTGTTTCAGTCGATATTGAACCCTCAAGAGAGCTTAAGAAGATAGGAACAATAATCTGGCAAGAAAAAACCACAAAGGTATGCAACTCAGCGGGAGTGTGTTTGGAGGCATCCCACAAAGTTAAAGCAGATTTTTGGTATGGAACAACGACAAGTGGCCAATATGACTACTATGTGTTCACAAAGCACGAAGCCGAGGTACCAGACAAAGAGGAGCAAAATGGCCTAAAATTAGCCGTAGACAGTGTCCAAGAGTCAGTTAGAATCCTCAACTATCGCAATAGATTCGATGGAAACATACAGGTTTTCCTGTCCGATTACATGCCCTATGGGAGCGGTGAATCAAAAGAGGCAACAAAGACTTGGGGAATAAACATTGGTGCCAGTGCTGCCCCTGAATTCCCATACATCTTACCCTCCATATCCGCGGGATTCAGCGAAACTTCAAGTGATGGGCTTAACTTTAGATGGTACGTATCCTCCAGTGATCCAAACAGGGATATAACCTTCAAATTTTATAAGTTGAGAAAAGGAGATTCACCTGCATGGGGTGAAATATTCGGGGCAACAACATTAACTATAGTAACGGTTAATCCTGAAGTGGCTTTTCATGAGGGAGACATAGAAATCGAAGCAAGGGCACGCTTTGTTGGAGAATATAAAAAGCTTTACTGCCCACCAATAATTTATACAGGATGTGCAATGTATAATCTAAAAACTTACAAAGAAGCCCCAGAAATAAAAATCAAGGTGGAAATGTACCCGTGGTTCATCCTTGAGAAAGAATGACAACCAATCGCAATCCCTTTAACCCCTCCCTCCAACTTTTCTCGGTGGTGGTATGAGGGCGTTCATAGCGATAGATGTGAGCGACGAGGTTCGCGACAACCTTCTGAAGGCTCAGGAGAGGATAGGGAACAAGTCAGCAAAGATAAAGTTCGTCGAGCGGGAGAACTTTCACGTGACACTCAAGTTCCTCGGGGAAATTGACGAGATAACGGCGGAGGAGGTCAAGAAGGCCCTGGCGGAAATAGCGAGGAAGCACAAAAAGCACCGCGTTCGCGTTAAGGGAATCGGCGTCTTTCCGAACCCGAACTACGTGAGGGTGATATGGGCCGGAATCGAAAACGACAAGGGAATAAAGGCGATAGCGAACGACGTCGAGCGCGAGATGAGAAGGCTGGGCTTCAAAAAGGACAAGGACTTCGTGGCCCACATAACAATTGGACGTGTCAAGTTCGTCCGCGATAAAGTCGAACTGGCGATTGCACTCAAAGACCTCGCCAACAAGGACTTCGGCGAGTTCGAGGTTGAGGCGATAGAGCTGAAGAAGAGCACGCTTACTCCAAAGGGCCCGATTTACGAGACCGTTGCGAGGTTCGAGCTGGCCGAATGAGATGAACTTTTCTCCCCTCCCCGTCTCTATCCCTTTACTCGAACTTTTTGTGTGATGTTAATAGGAAACACAAATTCGGAATGAGTTCGTCCCCTCGAAAAATTAGCAATAAGAAAAAACTTATAACTGACAGAGCGACCAAAACATTACACTGATTAAAGGTGATCCTCATGATAAACGTTCCACCCAAAAGAAAGTTCATATATAACTTCGTCACAAGATTGATAAGCGCAGAGGTTTTAGTAATAATCTTCGGAAAATACGCTCCCGAAGTGGGAGTGAAGTTCGGTATCTTGTGGTCGCTTGTGATGGCCCCTATAATCCTCCACACATATCGAGAGGAATGGCAGAGCCTTTCAAAGGTGTACCCCAAAAGAGATGCAGATCGAATAGCCAACAACCTCCTCATCACCCGCTTTATGATAGGCATCATCCCAATAACGGCCTCAATATTCGGCCGATGGTTCAACGGAAACCTCCTCGTGCTCGGAACACTTGGGTTGCTTTTCGCAATCGTTGCCGCCAAACTCCTCACCGACGCCGGCTACCCGCTCAGTAAAGAGGAGAAAAGGAGAATGCTTTGCGCTGAAAATGAATCTTCTCCCGAAAGACTCGCCCTTTAGGTCGGGCTAGGATCAGAACAAAAGATATATGAGATGCATTGTGAGTTAGTTTCAGCAGGTGCATAGAATGGAACTGGAAGAAGTCGTCAACGAAGTTCTCAAGCGGATAAAACCAAGCGAGGAAGAACGGGCCTTCGTCGAGGGGTTGATGAAGGAGCTGAGGGAGCTTGCAGAGGAAAAGATAACCGAACTTGGCCTCAAGGTTAAGCCCTACTTCGTCGGCTCGCTCGCGAAGGACACCTATTTAGCTGGAGACCACGACGTTGACCTGTTCTTGGCTTTTCCCCTCGAAACCCCCCTTGAGGAGCTGAGGAAAAAAGGCCCGGAACTCGGAAAAGCCATAGCAGAACAACTCGACTCCTACGAGATAGCCTACGCGGAGCACCCCTACGTCCGGGCGAGATATAAGGGAGTGAGCGTTGATTTAGTTCCCTGCTACGACGTCAGAAATTGGAGGGACGTTAGAACTGCCGTTGACCGCTCGATACTCCATACAAGGTGGATAAACGAGAACCTCCGGGGACGGAACGACGAGGTAAGGCTTCTCAAGCGCTTCCTGAAGGGCATCAACGCCTATGGAAGCGAGATTTACGTTAGGGGCTTTTCCGGCTATTTGGCCGAGATCCTCGTCATCAAGTACGGTTCTTTCCTCGACGTGGTCAGGAAGGCTGACTTCATACTGAGGCAGAAGATAATAGACCCGGCGGACTGGCTGAGGAGAGAACCGGAAATCGCACTCAGGACGGTGAAGAGGGAAACCGAGGAGGACAGACCGCTGATAGTGATAGACCCCGTTGACCCGCGGCGGAACGTTTCGGCCAACCTGAGCTGGGAGAAGTACGGGCGCTTCTACTTCAAGAGCATGGAGTTCCTTGAGAATCCCTCGGTCCGGTTCTTCTTCCCACCGAAGAAACCCAAGGGAAACTACCTCGACGAGCTGAGGAAAAGGGGAACAGCCCTTGTAACGCTCCTAATCGATGCCCCGGATATGGTGGACGACATCCTTTTGCCCCAGCTGGAGAGGAGCGCGAGGGGCTTCGAGAAGGCCCTTGAGAGGGAAGGCTTCCGCGTTCTCGGCTGGAACGTCGGGAGAAAAGAAAAGGCCTTCATAATGCTCGAGCTCGACAGGGAAAAAAGAGTGAGAGTGAAGATCAAGCCCGGCCCGGAGTTCTTCACCGAGCGGGGACGGAACTTCTACCGGAAGAACGAGAAGGTATGGCTAATCGGAAAGAGGCTCTACTCCGAAAAGATGGTCACGGAGAGCGTTGTGGATGTCATCCTCGAACTCCTCGATAAGAACCAGGTGTCGCTCGGAAAAGGAATAAGGAACGCGGTGAAGGAAGCGGATATACTGCTGAACTACGTTCCCCGTGGACTGGAGGAGGAGGCCTACCTCTTCCTGAGCAGGGAAAAATGGAACATCAAGGGTTAAGGCCTGTGCTCGCAGTACTCGGGATTCTCCCAGATACCGTGCTTTTCGCCGGGGATGTGGCCAGTGTCCGCGGTTGCCCATTCCAGGTTATAGCTATCAAGGATGCTCTTCAGTTCGCCCGATAGATCACGCTTCCCAACATAGAGAGCGGCCCTCGTTACGACGCTGTAACCGCTCGTTGGAACTTCCGGCTTCAAAGCCTCGCGCCAAGCTTTCTCGCTTGTTTCCCAGCCCTCGAGTGAAGGCATTGCGGAGAGGTTCCACAAATGGTAGAGGTTCTCGAAGTTGAGGAGCCGTAGATAGGCCTCGGTGAAAAGGCCCTGAAGTTCGCTTCCCCCGAAGTACTTCATAAGCTCAATCAAAGCCTTCGCCATGACCGAGACATTGGAGAAGGCAACGCGTGTGTCGAGGTTCTCCCAGAAGCGCGGGCAGGAGTGGTTGGCGAGGAGCATAAGGTAGTAGGCCCTGCCGAGCGGTAGGGCGTCCCTATCGCCGTTGGCAGGCTCGAGAACGTAGTTGAACGACGTGTCCAGGCCAAAGTAATCGTAGTAGTCCCTGAAGAAAATCCGCGCGTACCTGATCAGGAACTCCTCGGGATCGGCGTTAAGCTCTCTCAGGCCCTTTAAAACGCCAAGCCTTACCGTCCTGTTGAGCTCCTCGAAGAGCCTCGTGAAGGCGACCTTCCAGAGCTGGGAGATTTTTCTCCCGTTTATTTCCCTCGCGAAGACCCTTCCATCGGCCCTACGATAGCCGAGCCAGCGCGAGTCGCTCGTCTTGCCGTCGAGGCTAAGGTCAAAGTAATCGCTCCAGCTGGAGTAGTCCTTAACATTCATCTCAAAGGAGCACTCTCCTTCCAGTCGTTTGAATTCACCCGAGAGCTTTCTTTTAACGAACTCCATCGCCGAGAGCCTCTCAATGCCCCGCTTTTCAAGCCCCTCCATCCAGGCAACGAATCGTTCGAGCTGTGCCGGATTGCCGAGCAGGCTCTCAAGGTCGCTCGCGGTGAAGACCAGGTAGGGGACGCCGAGGTTCTCCTTGTAGTCGTCCCTCCGCGAGAGGGTCTCGCTCACCAGCCCGGGGACGTCGAGGGTGTTGAAGGCGAAGGCGTCGCTAAGGCTCCACTCGCGGCCGAAGACAAAGGAGCTGGAGTAGCGGTTGCACGAGTACTTCGCCTGCGGAAAGTCGTAGAGGAGCTGTCTCTCATCGAGCAGGAAGACTAGCTTTCTGTCCGTCGAAGCCTCGACGATTTCAGTCGTTCTCCTCGTTATCACGGCTTCCGGAAGCCAGTAGCCGATGACGCCCTTATCCCCAATCAGGGGAGCGTAGAAGTCAAAGGAAACCCCCGCGAGGATTCTCTGCTCGAATTCATCGAGATGGGGCATTATTGGATGAAATGGAACCGTTGGAACGGCATCGAGGTTCTTAAGGAGCTCAACCGTTTCCTCAAAGGTGCCCTTCCGATAATGGAGGAGCATGAGGAACGTGAAGAGCTCGATGTCAACGCTGACCCCCCGGAGCCTCGACAGAACCTCTGAGATCCTCTCATAGGAGTAGAGCATCGCCCTCGTCCAGTTCTCACCTCTAACCTCTTCATCGCCGATCCTAATTGAGACCGGGCTTTTCCGTTCCTCGTACTCTATAGGCCTGGATCCGTCGCCGTCCTCAACGTAGACTATATCCCCTGGCTGATAGGCGTGGAAGTGGTGGGCGTACTTCATGAGCATGGTCTCACCGGGAGTGATAAGTTAAGGAGTCTTATCCCCTTTTCCTACCCACATCTGCCCGATAGGTTAATAAACCTGTCCAGCAAAGTACACCTGGTGGGAGAATGAAGAAGCTCTTGAGGGAACTCCTTGGGGAGGAGCTGGCCAACTACCTGGAGCTTTTGAGGGCGAAGCTGGCCTTTGCCGAGGAACTCTACGGCGTAAAGATGAACTATGTCCCCCTGATCACAGAGGGGGAGATCGTGATACTGGACAAAAGGGACGGGCTTATCAAGTGGCTGAGGAGCAAGGAACCCCTCAAGGAGCACGAACTGAGAAAGCTCTCCGAAAGGATAAAAAGAAACCTGGAGAGTGGCTACGTCGAGATGCTCCTTGCTATGAACATGTCGTGCGTTAACGGACCGGGGGAGTGAGTCACTCCCTCTTGATTCCTATCCTGATGGGTGTCGGGTTGCTCAGGTTGTCGCTTATTGGACAGCGCTCCTCCACGAGACTGAGCCACTTCTTCAGGGTTTCCTCGTCTGCGTTCGTCTTCACCCGGATCGTTACCTCAATCTCCTTAAAGCCGGCCCTGCCATCCTCGAGTCCCATGAACTTCGAGGGGTTGAATATTCCAACGACCTCTACCTCAAGGTCTTCGAGATCGATCTTCATGTCGTTGGCAACGAGGGTACCCACTATGTTCAGGCATCCTGCCAGCGCCGCGAGCTGATAGTGGAGCGGGCTGGGGGCTTCGCCGCCGAGCTTATCCACCATTATTTCAAAGCCATCCCCAACAACCTTCATCTTGGTGGGGGAGACCCGGATTCCAGATATTTTGATCGGCATGTCCTTGTACTTCGGCATTCTTCACCACCTCACTTCAAGATCAGACGGAAACCTTAAAAGCGTCTCCAAAACCAAAGGTTTAGAAGCGCTGGTTCAGGGAAAGAACGAAGGAACAAGGGTAAGGCGTATGAAGAGAGAAGAAGCCATACTCTTGGGCATAACGGCGATCTGGGGTTCAACTTTTCCGATCATGAAGGTAAGCCTGGGCTATTCCGAGCCTATGACCTTCTTAGTGTACAGGTTCGGCATCGCCTCCCTGCTGATGCTGCTCCTCTTTGGGGGACGGGTGCTGAGAAGGGACACCTTCTGGAGGGGTTTTGTTCTGGGCGTTACCCTGTTTTTAGGGCACGGTTTCCAGATCGTGGGACTGAAGTACACAACCCCCTCAAACTCAGCCTTCATAACTTCCCTCTACGTGGTCTTCACGCCCTTCGTGGCGTACTTCCTCCTCGGAGAGAAGGTGGGTAGTAGAGACGTAGAGTCCCTGCTCCTGGCTCTGCTCGGCCTTTACTTGATCTCCAACGCTTCTCTGGAGCTGAACTATGGCGACCTGCTAACGGTGCTGTGTGCAGTGAGCTTCGCCTTTCAGATCGTACTCGTCGAGAAATTCAGGGAAAACGACTACCTCAGCCTGTCCTTCTGGCAGATATTCTGGAATTTCGCCCTCTCCTTCCTGTACGTAATCCTCACCGGAGAGCTTGCTCTCTGGAGGAATCCTGTCCCCTGGCTGGGGGCACTCTACACGGGGGCCTTTGCCACGGTCTTGGCGTTCACCCTTCAGGTCAAGTACCAGAAGTACATCAAAGCTTACCGCGCGGCGCTCATATACTCCACCGAACCGATATTCGGCCACATTGCCTCCCTCCTGTTTTTCAGAGAGTTTCTCAGTCCGAGGGGATACCTCGGGGCCCTGCTAATTCTCGGTGCCATCTGGAGGGAGATAAGGAACGAAGGGCACCAGCTGCCTCCGGAACACTTTTAAGAACTGAAGGTTAATAAATAAGTGAAGAAACCGAAGGGGGTGATATCATGGTGCACGAGTACATCAAAGACAAAACCAAAGAGCTCACAAAAGAGGAGAAGGAGAAGCGCTACAAGTACCTCGGAAAAGAAGTTATTGACGTCGGTGACCCGGGACTCGACAGCATCCCGGAGTTCTACGGCATAGCGAACGCCATATGGCGCGACTGGAAGAACGGAGAGATAAGCACGAAGACTGCCCTGGGAAGGCTTGCACTCCTCAAGCTGCTCACATACAAGACCAAGAACAAAAAAATCCAGGACATCCCCGAGGAGGAGCTCGAGGAGGTCAGGAAGTTCATCGACTACGTCATACAGGTCATCAAAAACGAGAGCAGGAGAAAGGGCGAGCCCGAGGAAGAGAGGACAGTTTGACGCCGCTTTCTTTTTAACTTTGAAGGGGAAGTTAGTGCAGGTGGTTTGATGAAGTTCGAGGTTCTCTCAAAGGACGATATGAATGAGCTTTCAAGGCAGCTCAGCAGAGCGGGGATCATGAACAGAAAGGTGGAGGAAGTCAGAAAGGAAGTCTCACACTACGTGGTCATCTCCGGCAGGTACGGAGAGCTGTTCGAGAAGGCCGAGGGCATCGCGCCTGTGGAGGAAGCCCTCCAGTCCATCAGGGGGGTTTACCAGAATGTTTTTCTGTCCCGGGAGATAGGGGATGAGATCGGCCCGGAAGAGCTTTTAGAGGAACTGGATGGAGGTCTTGCGCTGCTGGAGGCACTGGCGGCCGAGGGAGCCCTTGAGGAGAGTGGAGAGCGGTTGAAGATCGTTTCAAAGCCGCCGCTGGAGGATCTTGAAATCGAACTCAGGTTTTCCCTTGACGAGCTTGAGGAAGATCTTGAGGAACTGGAGGAGAGGTTCAGTCCGAGGATGATAACGGAAGTTGCCATGATGAAAACCTACTACGTCGAGGTGCTCGAGGTCGATAGAGAACTAATTGAGGCAGCGCTTGAGATAGCGAGGGAGTACTCAACGGAGGAGAGCTACGTTGAGGCCATGTTCGTGGGGATAGCGAGATCTGTCCTGGCGGACGTAATCCTAAAACTAGCGGAGCGGATACGGAGGAAGGACGAACTGATAGAGAAACTCCTCGAGATGGAGCCCCTAACAGTTGAGGGTGAGCGGGAAACCGTCCATGTGTACTTTGATGAGGAGGCCATCGAGAGCTTCCTGAAGGAACTGCAAGCTCTGGGATACCTCAAAGTCAAGGGCAACAGGATATGGGCCTAGCGCAACCTTTAAAAAACGCAAATACCCGGAGAAATCGGGGGTGGGAGGATGGTGGAGCTCAAGGCCATCACCTTCGTCGATAGGGATGGCGAGCTCTACTATCGCTGCCCGCGCTGCGGTATGGTCTTCCGGAGGAGCAGAGACTACATAAGGCACGTCAACAAATCCCACGGCTGGCTCTTCAGGGATGGCCGGCCAAAGGGCAAGAGGGCCCTCAAGAAGCTGGGAAGTGAGTGAGCTCCTCCCGGGATGACGAGAAGCCAGGACCCTGAAGTGTGATGATCGGTCAGGGCTTTCCGACCGTTCCTGTTCTTAGAATTTTTATCCTGTCTGCGTAACTGAAGCCGTTTTCGTCCTCTGGATAGGCCTTCAGCATGGGAAGAACCCTTCCGTCTTTCTCGCTCCATTCACCAACGACGAAGGAAACACCCCTCCATTTCGTTCTGTTCTGGAGGATTTCAGTTTTGAGCACCCAGAGCCCGGCGGCAACACCGTCCAAGGAAGGTGAGCTGATGACGATCACTGGGGTGTCGTTTACCAGAACTGCCTGGATTACGAACATCGAGCGGTCAACGTCCCCCTTAACCCGCCCTTCCCGAATGGCGAAGTAGTACCGGAAGTGGGGCCCCGTGACTATCGAGTAGTTGACAACCACAGGGAGAAGGTACCTGGACTCAAGCCTTGAAATCAGGGGGTTCAGGGTGGAGTTACCCAGTGCTATAACGGGACCTCTCCCCGTTCCGTTGAGGTGGAAGAGCGATCGCGCCCAAGACGTGAGGCCCACCGGGGTGCTTCCAGAGACAATCGTCGCTTGGGATACGTTCACCGACGTCAGTGGAATCTCATGATAGGGATAAGGAGAATGACAGAGATCCGAGACGCACTGATCTGGTTCCGGGGGATACCCTAAATTATTGGGATAGGGCTCGATACGGTTCCCGTAGGCCCACCCAAGGAACGATACCGCCAGGGAGTTCTCAGGAGGGGAAAGGGTATCGCCCAGGTACACAAATCCAGGACCAACCTTCGGCAGAAGCTCAAGATCGGACTCTGTCCAGTAATAGGGGTAGTTGTAAACGATCGGAGGCCGGCTCACGTTCAGAACGCTCACCGCGATGCCAAAGACCAGCACGAGAACTAAGGCCCTGCGCCACTGAAAACTTCCCAGCAAAGCCTCAATCTCCCGAGCGACAAATGGGACGGAGAACACGACGAAGTACTGATACATCCGGATCATCCAGTTTCTGAAGCCAAAGCTTCCGAAGCCGGCAGGCATCACCGTCGAGACGAGAAGGGCGGAGATCATTAGACCAATCATGAAGACGAGAATCTCCCTACTGAAGTCAGATCGTTTTTCATTGAGCGATCCGATAAATCCCGCGATGGTGAGGATTCCAAATATGAGGTTTCCCACCTGCATTATCGGGATGAAATAGGGATTGCGATACACCAGTTCGTAAACGTTCCTGCTCAACTGGAACTGAACTATCATAAGGCAAGCCATGGCCAGGGCTCCTAAAAGGGCGTATGGTCCCGCCCGCTTAACGATCTCATCCCTGACTCTCCCCAGGGTCAAACTTAACAAGGGGTTTCTATTCCACAGCAAAGCGATCACAGGGCCGGAGACCAAAAGGAGAAACCATCCGAGAACGAGAGATGTGTAAAAGTTCCAGCCGATGAAATGGAAAAGGGTGTTGGTGGAGTGCTTGAGCATCCATTTTATTGAGAAGACCATCGTTCTGTATTCGGAGATGAAAAGCAGAGAAACCGCAAAGAAAGAGGAACCCAGGGAAAGCAGGTAAGCCTTTAGGGGTCTGCCCCTAATGAGCTCAAGAACACCCACGAACCAAGCCAGGGCAAGAAAGACCACAAGCGAGAGAACATGGGCGAGGCCCAGCAAAACCCACAGCGCGGAAACCCAGAGAAACCCCTTAACCCCTGACGAGTTATTCTCGTGGATTCTCATGACTGCAAGAATAAGAACAAGTCCCACCAGCGTTCCTATCTGCTGCGGCCGGACCTCGTTGGAGGACCAAAGGTAGTGACTGCTCAGGAGCAAAGCCAGGAAGAACGAAAGTGACGTTGATTGATATCCGCTGAAAGACCTATGAAACCGGAGGAGAAAAAACGGATACGTAACGAACAGTACCAACGAGACCAGCAGAAGGGAAACTACAGGGCTGGAAATAAGGGCATTAACTGCCTTTAGAACGTAGGGAGTGATCAATCCCGAGTAAACGCCACCTGTTCTCAGTGTTGAGAGATAGTAAGCCTCGTCAAATGTGGTGGTTATTCTGCCGTAGCCAAACCTGATCAAGAGCCACAGGGCGAGAAACATACCAGCGAAGCGGACCGCACCTGTTAGAGAATCCCTCGAAATCAAAACGACCACCAAGGGATTTGTAATAAACAAACGAGAAAAGAAAGGTTGGAAGGGCCTCAGCCCTCAACGATAACCCCGATCTTGTCGGTCGGGCTGAATCCGTTCTTGTCGTCGCTGGCGAACTTGAGGAACGCTGGGCTGTAGATCATGTTGTCGGTGTCCTTCCAGCAGCCGACGACGTAGTTGACGTTGTTGAGCTCGCTGAAGTGCTTGCTGAAGTAGTAGGCCGCTGCCCAGGTGCTGTCGGCATCGGTACCGTAGATCATGTAGACCACTGCACCGGTGTCCGGATCAACGACCCTCTGGATGACCCAGTAGCCCTTGGTGACGTTCCACCATGGGCTCGGAGCGGTCCAGTTGGCGACTGTCTCGTTGTTGACGATGATGCTTATTGAGCCGTCGGCGTTGGTGACCATCCTGACCGGGGTCATCTTCTGGTAGTAGGCGGTGATGCTGTTGACCTCTGGACCACCAACGGCGATTATCATGTCGCTGGCGGAGAGGCTGTCAACGTTGATGTCGCTGTCGCTGTAGACTGGCTTGACACCGATGTACTCGAGGAGGAAGTCCATGGCGTGGTAGTCGACTGAGGTGAGGGCGTTCTTGCCGAGGACGATCTTGACGTCGTGGGTCTGGGCGTCGCTGAGGAAGGCACCGAGTCCGGTGACGTTGGTGGTCTCGTAGGTCGTGACGACGACGTCGGCGGTGCTGGTCTTGAACGGATAGACGACCACGTCAGCGTAGCCGGTGCCGTCTCCGTAGTAGGCAACGACCCTGTAGGCGGTTCCCTGTGGAGCGGCCGGCACGTTGAACGAGTAGTGGCCGTGGCCGTCTGTTATTGTGGTGAGGTTGTTGCCGGCGTAGTCCTTGGCGATGACCCACTGGCCGTTGTCGTTGATCCAGAGCTCGACCTTGGCTCCCGGCAGGAGGTTGTTGTTCGGATCGACGACGTCACCTGAGATGCTACCGATGCCGCCGAAGGAGACGGTGTAGTTCTCGCTGGTCATGTTGTCGTAGGTAGCCCAGACGGTGACGCTGCCCATGTACTTGACAAGCTCCTCTGGGGTGGCGTCCTTCGGAGCGGCGGAGTAGACCTTCACCTTGGCAATGCCGTTCTCGTCGGTTGTGGCGTTGACTGGCTCGAGGTACGCTATGGCCGGGTTGTCAATGTGGAACTGCACCTCAGCGCCGCTGATCGGGATCTCATCCTGCGGGTAGGCACCGATGATCTCGTCCTTGTAGCCAAGGGCCTCGTTGATTATCTCGTCAATGAGCTCCTGCTTCTGGTCGTCGCTGAGGAACTGCAGGCTTGAGACCATGCTCTTGACGTTGTCCTCGAAGACCTTGAACTGCTCGTCGAACTGGCCGCTCATGTTGAGGTACTTCTCGTAGAGGATAGCCTCGAACTCGAAGTATGAGCCGTACTGAGCCGGCTGTATGCTGAGGGTGCTGAGCTTCTTGAACTTAATGAACTCAGTAGGCTCGAATGTGAAGGTGTACTTGGTGCAGTTGGTTTCGTTGGCGAGCTCCTCCTTGTACACGTACTGGTAGCCGGTGTACGGAGCGACACCCTGTACTGAGGCCGGTGGGATGACCGAGATGTAACCCGGAGCCTCTGGGATCTGGTAGGTCCAGCCCTCGGTGATGGTCTTCTTGTAGGCAACGACCTTGGCCTTTATCGTACCGTTCACTGAGGTGATGGAGTAGTTGTACCAGACGTACTCGTGGGTAACTCTAGTATCAATTGGTTCTGAGGTAAGGATCGGATACTTGTCGGCGATGAACTTCGGAACCGCGATTATGTAGAGGGTGAACTGGTTGGTTGGATACAGGGTAAGCACTATTTCGTTGTTTTCAGCAGTGTTTATCTCAGCTATCCTGCCAGCTTTGGCATCATATGCTGGGAAGTATGTCTTGCCATCGACTGACCAGTAGAGTACCACGGTGTCGTTTGGAACCTCGAGGGTACCCTGTTTATAGACTTTGATGTAGGCATAGGTCGGTGGAACCGTTGGCTCGGTTACTTGGATGATCGTCTTGGCGCACTTGCCGTAGTCAACAGCCATAGCCTTGACGGTGAAGTTACCTGGAGCCGGTGCGAAGAGGCTCTCGGTGAAGGTGTACTCACCGTTCACGAGGTTGAAGTCAGCGACCTCAAAGGTGCCGTTCGGTATGAGGGCAGAGTTGCTGAAGGTTATCTGGATGTGTATGAGTGCGTCGATGTCAGCGGTGGTGTTGGTCTCGTCGTCGATCGCCCTGACGGTGAAGTTGACCTCCTCAAGGTTGCCGGCGGAGATGCTGGTGGTGCTCGGGACGATCTCGAGGTGCCATGGAGCGACGTGGAACGTGTCGGTGACTGTGACGTTATAGACGGGATCGTATGCAACAACTGTATAGTTTCCTGCTGGCAGGCTGACCTCAGCGGTCCAAATCTGGCCATTGGTGGTGGTCAGAGTTATGTTCTGTCCCTCGATGTAGACCTCAAGGTTATGGTAGTCTCCGCCGTTGTAAGTTATGTTGACAACAATGTCAGTCGGAACGTTCTCATAGATCCTCTTGGTTATCAAGCTCATCTCGAGGAGGTTCTCGACCTGGATGGTACCCGTGAAGTTGACCTCTGGGTAGTCGTTGGCAAAGACTGTTATGGTTCCAACGCCGGTCTGGTTAAGTTTAATCTGACCAAAGTCAGCGGGGCTGGCATTGACATTGAGAGTGCGCGTAAAGTTCCCGGGTAGCTCAATCGTGACAGTAGTGTTACCGGTGTATGGGACGGTGCTGTTGTCGTCAGCAATGTATGCAAAGCCAACGACCACTGGGTTCCTGTAGCCTGGAGCAACGAAGAGCTTCTCTGGGTATGTAACCTTGACTGTCCATCCGTGGATTGTAACGTTTACGGTTCCGCTCTTGCCGTGGGCGGCGTCGGTGACTGTGAAGGTTCCAACGCCCGCGTTCTCGGTAGCGAGTCCGGTGAAGGTAACCTCTCCCTGGCCGCCCGTAACGTTGACGAGCTCGCTGCCGGTGACACCGGTGAGGTTGTAGCTGACCTCCACGGTCGAGTCGATGTTCGCTATGCCTCCGGTGACATCGTCGATGTACTTGATTCCAACGATGTAGTCGTGCGGCAGGTAGGTGTACCACTCGGTCGGGGTGAGGTTAACCTCCATGTGCCAGTCGTGGACCTCAATGGTGATGTTGCCGCTCTTCTTGCCGGAGGCAACGTCCTCCGCGTAGATAGTGATGTTGCCGGCCCTATCGGCAACGACGCCGGTGAAGGTGACCTGGCCCTTGCCGTCGAGGATGGTGGCGGTCTTGGTCAGCATGGTTCCGTCGGGCAGGACAAGGTATACGTTGGCGTTTCCGTCGAGCATGCTGTCGCTGTAGTGGACGTCAACGGTGATGTCGGTTGAGACGTTGGTGTAGACGAAGTTGACGTTCGAGGTGACCGCGATGTCCCAGCTGACGACCGGGATCTTGAGGGTGGCGGTCTTGCCGTACTGGTCGGTGACGGTGACGCGGAGGTAGCCCTCGGAGGCAACGACCTCGCCAACGTTGACGACCGCTATGGCGCTGTCCTCGCCAACCGGCTCGACGTGGGCGGTGTAGGTGGTTCCGCCAACGTCAACGGTGGCGACGCTCTCGATTCCGGCGCTGTAGCCGATGATGAGGGTTAGCTGCTGCGGCAGGTCGGCGTAGAGCTTGCTCGGGTAGGCGTTGACGTAGATGCTCCAGTCCTTGACCGGAACGATGAAGTCGTTGACGTAGCTTATGTCCTGGTAAGCCGCCTCGACGTGGAAGGCCTCGCTGGCCGGCTCGGGTGAGGCGAGGTTGATGGTTATCGAGTCGGTTCCGGTGTAGGTGTAGCCGTTATAGGTGACGTTGATCGGTATGCTGACCGGCAGGCTGACGGGAGCGTTGGTGTCAAGGTCGTAGGTTACGACGCTGAACGTGATCTGAGCCGGAACTCCAGCCCAGAGGTAGTCGGTTCCGCTGTAGGCGCTTGAGGTTATGGTCTTGGTGACCTCAATGGCCCAGTCGTGGGTGTCGATGAGTATTGGCTCGTAGCTCACCATCTCGTGGGCACCGTAGTTAACGGTGACGAAGTAGGTAAGTCCTGCACCGGTGTCGTCCTGGATCGGGATGCTAACGGTGTTGGTCTCAACAGCGACCAAGCTGAGGGTCTCATTGAAGAGACCAACTTTGAGGTCAAACGGCAGGGTCTCACCGGTCTCGTTGTCGACGGCTATGGCGTTGACGGTGAGCGTGGCCGGTATGTGGGTGTAGATGACCTTCGGCGTGTAGGTTATCTCGACGTGCCATCCCCTGAGCTCGATGGTCTTGCTCGCGCTTCCGACGACGTAGTCCTTGCCGGCGACGGCGTTGTGGTACTTGGCAACGACGTTGACGTTTATGTCCGAGGTCGGGTCAACTATCGGTATGCTTATGACCTGGCCGTCGGTGACGCCGGTGAATATCTGGCCGCTAACGTTGACGTCAACGGGAACTCCAGCCGGAACGTGCACGGTGACCTTGAGGATGTTGTCAACGTACTGGTAGACAGGACCGTTGGTGTTTATGTCGAAGGTAACCTTCCAGTCCTCAACTGGGATCTCAGCAAAGCCCATGATACTGCTGTTGAATGCATCCACTGCCATTACATAGATTGAACCAGTTCCGTTAACTGGGAGTGGATAGTTCGGTATGCTTATGACACCATTGATCACTGGGACGTTGTTGAGCTTGTAGACGCTACCGTCGGCATCAATGATGGTTATGTTGACGTAGCTGTTGACGTCATCCTTGTAGGCTCCATCGCCCATGTTGTAGTAGTACTGGGCGTCGATCCTGAGGGAGTTCTCAACGTAAGCGTAAACCGGGCTCTTCTCCGGAGTAACCTTGACGTCGATCCACCTGCCGGTTATCTCACCGTTCGGGTAGACCGGGATGTACTTGACGAACTCTTTGCCTGAAAGTTCGTCAGTTACTATTACCTTGGCAAGTCCAGGCTTCTCTGAGACCACATCATGCAGGACTATGGTAGCTTCCTGCTGAGAACCATCGTAGGCCAGTGTGCGAGTTAAAGACATTACTGTTCCATCGGGCAGTACAAGCGTGACCTTTACAAGGCCATCGAATCCAACCCTGTCACTGGTGATGTGCACGCTCAGGTTCACCCTCTCGCCAACTTTAAGCTTCTCTGGGTACGTGTTGATGTAAATACCCCACGGCTTTGCAGTTAAAGATATAACCCTGTGGCCCACTACATGTCCTCTGTACGTGACGTTGATTTCATATACCATGGTACCCTGCGGGTTCTCAATTGTGAACTCTGCACTGTCAATGCCCTGCGTAACTGGGATACCATTCTTGTAGATGGTGACATTTACCTGGACTCCGGGTTCATTGTACTGATCAATGTACACAGTCACTGGAACACCCTCGTATACCGGCTTGTCAGTGTAGTAGTCAATCTGAGCGTTCCACTCCTTGGCGGTTATTGGTATTTCTTCAGTCTTTATGACATGTCCTCTGTACTTAACTGTCACCGTTACGTTAGTAGTGTCATCTATGATCACGCTCTCTGGAGTAATCTCAAGCTCACTAGCACTAACCGCATCAATGCTTGGAGTGGCTGTGAATGTCACAGTTGTCGGTACATACTTGTAAATCCATGTAGTGGATGGCTCTATGCTAACGCTCCAGTTCTCAACGGTGATTGTCTTGGTGATGTTCTTGATGAGGTGTCCGTGGTAGTAGACGGTGATGGTGTAGTTAGTGTTGTTCTCAAGCTCAACACTGAACGGTCCAGTGTACGGCTGACCATTAACGTAAACCTCAAGCTCACTAGCATCCACTGCGCTAATCGTAGGCTCAACGCTAACACTGACATCACTCGGAACCCACTTGTAAACCTCACTCGGGCTAACATCAACGGTAACATTCCACGACTGGATTGTTATGCTCCTCTCGTCACTGCCAACAAGGTGACCGTTGTAGTAAACTTTGACTGTGTAGTTCACGGTGTCGTTTTCAGTCGGAATGTCAAACGGTATCGTCAAGTCAGAGCCACTGTAAACTAGCTCTCCATTCCTGTAAAGTTCGATAGTCACAGGCTCGTCCGGAACAGTGCTAACACTCACACTACCACTGGCCGGAACCCACTTGTAAACCCTACTGGGCAGGGTCCAGTCAAAGGTGACACTCCAGTCGTGAACTGGTACCTTGTAAACACCCATGAAGTTACCGCCCTCGTCCATGACAACGATGGTTATGTTGCCCGCTTGGTCCACAGTGACAGGAATCTCAAAGACTGGAACGTTGCTGTTGTAAAGTACCTTCTTGGTGTAGATCACATCACCGTTCGGATCGTAGACCGTGATGTTGAAGTAAGTCGGTGTTGAACCGGTGTAGTTCATTACTTTGACCGTGAGCTCCGCCGGAACGTATTTGTAAAGCTCTGGCGCTGTGACCTCAAGGTAGAGCCTGCCTCCCTGCGGGAACACTGGGATGAGCTTAACTGCCTCTTTGCCCGAGTCAGTAACGACTACCTTCGCGATACCCGGCTCTGTTGAAGTAACGTTGCCGAAGGTAACGACACCATAGTAGCCACCGTTGGTGCCGTAGGAGCTTCCAACAAGGGTCACGGTTCTCTGCTTAACTGTACCATCCGGTAGATAGAGCGTGACGTTGACGTCCTTTGCACCTGGGAAGTAAAGGCTCTCCCTGATCTCAACTGTCAGTGAGGTGGGCTCGTTCACCGTAAGGTTCTCCGGAGTGCTGTCAACGTAGATGCCCCAGTCCCTTACGGGGATTCTGAGGGTGTCAAGTATTCTGTAAGTGCTGTTGTATATCTTCACTGTGACGTAGCCAAGCTGGTCAAACTGGAGCCCATCGAGTATGTCTTCTCCGAAGTTGCTGGTAATAGTCACCCTCTTGGTCCTGACCAGGGTTCCGTCTGGTCCATATACCTCAACGATAACACCACTGTCCAAGTTGATGGTAATGTTCTCAAAGGTGGCGTTAACGTACAGGCTGGCCGGAATGCCGATGTAGAACACCCTGTCCGGGTAGGCAGGATTGCCGTAGTGGTAGACGATATAAGCACCGCTAACGTTCCAGTCCTTAACTGGGATCTTGTAAGGCTCTGATACTCTGCTGTAGGTCGTGTCGTTGATTATCACAGTAACGTTGCCGAGCTCACTTGGAATCATTGAAGCGTTCACGTTGACTATGGCAACACCGTTCGTGATGTTAAAGACTCCAGTTATTGGAGTAGCAATGCCCGGAACAATGATCCTGTAGTTAACGTTCGTTGAGTTTAGGAGTATTGGAATGTTGTAGTGAACTTGGAACGTAAGGTTCGCAGGAACGTTAATGTAGAAGTTCGGATCACTCTGAGTGTTTCCAGTGTAGAGGACCTCATGTGAGACAACGGAGACACTCCAGTTTTCAATGGGTATCGTGATAATCTTGCTGACGTGATAATAGGTGTCGTTGATGATAACAACGACGTTACCAAGCTCGTTAACGTAATCACTGGGTATCTCGACTGTGAAGTTGCCGGTGTTGTTGGTAACATTGAAGTTACCAGGAATGCTCAAACCATTCGGGAACTTAATGGTGTAATTGACGTTGTTGCTGCTAACGTTAACCGGGAGATTGTAGGTAACGTTAACTGTAAGGTTCGCAGGAACGTTAATGTAGAACCTGTCACTTACTTGGTTGCCAACGTAGGTAACGTTGTAGTCAGCGGAGATCACCCACTCACTGGCGGTAAGGGTGAAAGTTGTGTTTATTGCCGTGTAGTTTCCGAGGTAGAGGAGCACCGTTGCTGGATCAACTCTGATGTCAGTGAGGGTTACCTGACCGGTACCGTTGATCATTGCACCACTGTAAGGTCCGTGTTCTTCAACGGCCCCGCTGACCTCAGCGATTATGGTGTCGTTGACACCGAGAAGCTCACCAGCATCGCTAAGGGCAGTTACGTTGATGGTAGCGTTGAAAGGAACGTACTTGTAAGGCTGTGTCAGAGTATCTGCGTTATAGGTGTACTTGTCAATCTCAGTTTCAATGTGCCAAGAGTGAACGACGCCAGCATTGGGGTTAGAGTATGTGTAAACTCCGCTAGTGGAGGTCACACCAATTGAACCCGCTTTCACCCCGTCTACTGAAACATTGGCTACACCGGTTCCATTAACAAGGGTCACTGGGACCTCTTTTACGGATCCGTTTGGTAGGATTATTGACACAATCTGAGAGCTTGGGGAGTAGTTGACAAAATTGGGATCATACGTAACGTTCACTGTCAAGTTAAACGGAATGTAAGCGAATGCCTTATCGTACTTCCAAGTACCGCTGTCGTTGTAAGGGATCTCACTGTGTATTGAGGTTATTGTGACGTTGAATGGATCCTTGACAGTAAAGTTGAGTATATATGGACTGCCTATATTCCCCGCAGTGTCAGTCCAGTAGTACACTTCCAAGTAAACTCTCTGTACTTCTGGAGGAAGCGGACCTGGACGTATCATATACGGATCCAGGGTATCGGATGAGTTTATTGTACCATTGGTTGGGTTACCAAACCACCTTCCACTATAAGCAATCTCCTGGTGAGTTCCAAAGTCGTATATTAGGGTCACGTTGTACGAAGTTACAGTTCCTGAAATTTTGAACGATATTGTGTAATTGTACCCCCTGTACAGTATTTTGTCGCCATAGTTACTCTCAGCAACTACACTGGTAATGTAATCTGCAGCACTTACCGGTTTAAGGAAGCCAATGAATCCTGCTGGAACTACTGAGGCTACCATTAAAAATGCCAATAACAAACTAAAGATCCGCGCTTTCCTGCGCTTATTCATACTACTTCACCTACCTTCCTTTTTTGCCACTCTTTGAGGCCGGCCTCATGGAAGGCCAATACCTTATAGGCCACCAGACAAATATAAACCTTTCGCTGGATCACCGAGCATTATTTAATAATTGAAGGCATAAGAACTAGTTTCACGGAAAAACGCCCAATATCTTCAAAATTTTTCCAAAAGATTGAGTTCTGAAAGAACGCTGATGTATCTAAACCTTTTGAAGGATTTTCTGAATCCCTCGATCTTCCCAAGCATTGCAGAAAGCTTTTTTAAAGTTTTCGGATGTTCAAACAGCTCGTTTAACATCGAAGAAAGCTCCGCCTTTTGCCGTAACACGCGGGAAGCCCTGCCAATCCCTGGATGGAAGAGAAAAACGTTCCTTGCCACCACATCCGAAACAAGAGGAACCGCTCCAAAGAGGGCCCCCTCGACGACGACGAGGCCGAACGACTCAAAAGAAGACGGGAGAACCACTATCGCGGCCCCGGAATAGATCCCGGCAAGTTTTTCTGCATCCGAAACCGGGCCAAAAAACCTCACTCTATCCTCCAAGCCGAGTTCCTCAGCAAGAGCGCGATACCTCGGCAGCTCGTCTCCACCCCCAACAACCCAGAGCTCCCAGTCGGGATGATCCCGCGAAGCCTGAGCGAAGGCCCTCAAAAGAAGCTCAAAGTTCTTGAAGCGATGGAAGGAGGAGAGCCGACCGACGAAGAGGACCACCTTCTCCTTGGGTGGAAGCTTCTCCGGAACGGCCCTGAGAAGCTCTGACTTCGGCCTCGGCGGAATAATTATGGGATGAAAGCCGGCCTCACGGAGGTAATCCCTGACCGACGGGGAGACCGCCACCAGAAGCCCCGCCCGTGAGAGGGTAAACCGCTCCAGGGTTTTTGAGTAGAGAGCTGCAACGGCATCGAGGGCGGATCCCTTCCTCAGGCCGACTGTGTGATAGACTATCATGAGCGGAACGCGGAAGAGGACGGAAGCAAAAGCCGCAGCATCGGCCGCAAAGGGGACCGGCGTATGGGCGATTATAAGCTCCGGCCTCCAGTTCCTGACGATGGAAAAAAGCCTCAGAACGAACCTCAGGCTTATGGGAGTGTTGGAGAACACGAACGCCTTCACGCGCTCGACCGGCAGGGACTTTCCCCGGATCCTCATTGTCTCCCTGGAGGATGAACCCCGGCTCATGCACAGAACCCGAACCTCATGTTCCTCCAGGAGTTCCTCGGCCATGGCCAGAGCGTAGCTCTCAAGGCCGCCGCCTTCAGGGGGAAAATAAGGGGAAACCAGAAGAATCCGCAAGGCTAACCCTCCTTGAGCATGTACACGCTGATGAAGAAGGAGAAGAAGACCACCTGGAGGCCGAGGGTTATCAGGGTCAGTATCAGGATTGCCTCCTGGATGTGGAACAGGGCACCGTAGTTTGCTTTCCTCCACTGGAGAAACAGCCTAATTCCCAGGACGAGACCGACGAACAGGAGAACTCCTCCTGCCAAAAGGCCCTCCTCAAGGATGGAGTACCTCATGAAAAAGCCCGTTATCCTGTCCGGCTTTTCGAAGCCCTCCTTAACGGCGTAGACCTTGGCGGAAACCCCAAAGCCGAGGACCTGCGTCCCCGTGATGGTTAGGAGGGAGCCGAGTATCATCGTGTGCAGCCTAATGGGCTCAAAGATGTACGTGTAAGCTAAGAGGAACAGCCCAAGGGCAAGGAGAACGAGTCCGGGAATCAGGAAGAGGTATGTCGGAGAGTACAGGAGCATGAGGCGGAGGTGCCGCCAGCCGTCCTTGAAGGAGCTCAGCTTTGACTCACCTATCCTAGGGTGGTACCTTATAGGAACCTCCTTTATACGGAGTCCGTGCTTAGCAGCCTCTATGACCATCTCGCTGGCGAACTCCATGCCCTTACACTTGAGTGGAAGCCTTTCAAGGGCATCCCTCCTTATGGCCCTCATTCCGCAGTGGGCGTCGGATATGCCCGCCTTGAAGAAGAGGTTCAGAACCCACGTCAGGAAGGGGTTGCCAATCCTCCTGTGAAGCCAAGGCATGGCCCCGGGATCCATCTCGCCCTTTAGGCGGGAGCCGATCACGAAGTCGGCCTCACCCTTAAGGAGGGGCTCCAGCATCGCCGGTATATCCTCCGGATCGTAGCTCCCATCGGGGTCGAGCATGAGAACGTACTTCCCCCGGGCCCTCCTGAACCCCTCAAGGTAAGCATCGCCGTAGCCTTTGCCCCTCTGCCTCACAACTATAGCGCCAAGCCCCCTCGCTATCTCCGGCGTTCGATCGCTGCTCTTGTCGACGACTATGATTTCATACTCAAGACCCATCCTATCGAGGACGTCTTTTATCTTAGGGAGAACTACCCTTATCGCCTCTTCCTCGTTCATCGTCGGCAGAACCACCGAAACGTCCATCGCCTCACCTGGAAAAAATTGAAGGGTGGGCTTTTAGGTTTAACCCTCACCCGAGACCGGCCTTTATCTCCTCAAGCATCTGAACGGCCTGGTCTATCATCTCGTCAAGGCCCAGCTCTTTAGCGGTCAGGTTCATCGTGAACTCCATGTCGATGGGAACCTCAAGTTCCTGGTTTATGGGGACGTCGAGGTAGTCGTCGAAGGGCACGTCGATCGTCGTGTTTATCGGCACCTTCAGCGTGTCGTGGAACGGGACGACCGCGGTGGTGTTTATCGGAACTGTCGCGGTCGTGTTCACAAGGGTCGTAACCGGGACCGTTGTGTTTATGCGGACCTTCACGGTGGTGTTTATCGGGACGTCCACCCATTTGTCTATCGGAACGGTCACGTTGAGGGTGAGGTTTTCCTCCCTGTTGTACGCCGTGGTGTTGACGGTTTGAACGATGTGGACCCTCGTTACGGTGTTTATCGGAACCTCCACGACCTGGTCGATGGGCACGTCGAAGCTTACCTCCTGGTTTATGGGAACTTCAACGGTATCTGAAATGTTGACCCGGAAGCTCTTGTTGACATCAACCTCGACCGTCTTCTCAAGCCCCACGTGGAAGGTCTTTGAAACGTGAACCCTGACCGTTGTGTTCACGGGAATCTTCACTGTCTTGTGGATCGGGATCTTGACCTGGAACGTCTTGTTCTTCAGATCCTGAAGGGACGCGATGGCTTGATCCACGGACGAGGCCGCCTTTCCCTTGACTTTGAACACTAAAACCATCGCCCCAACGTCTATCAGCAGGAGGATCAAAACGAGCACCGTCAGGATGCCGAGCCAGGCCTTGAGCTTTTTCTCCACGGGCATCACCATGGGACTACCCTACGGCCCCAGGCAATATAACGTTTCCGTCAGAGATATATATGAAAAAGTCAATCCGAATCGGGTGCCCGTGATGGCGAGAAAGAGAGAAGGGAAGAAGGGTGAAATTGAAAGAACCGAGCGGAAAAAAACAGCCGCGCTTGAAAGGATTAAATCATCCCCCTATTCAGTCCCCGTCCTCATAGCGCTGATCGCGTTCCTCATAAGGCTCATACCGTACAGGCTCAGGTATCCAATAGGCTACGATCCCTACTTCCACCTGGCATACCTCCAGTACGTCACGGAGCACGGATGGGTGAACTACTTCCCCTACGCCCTTGGCCCGTGGGGCTTCCTGATAAACCACTTCCACCCCAAGGGACTGTGGGGGGCGCCTTACGCGGTCTACCTCATGGGAAAATGGGCCGGTCTATCAGTTTACGGTGCGTTCAAACTAACCCCTCCTATCTTCGGCACCCTAACGGTTCTGGCGCTGTACTACACCGTCAGGAGGATACACTCGACGAGAGCAGCGATTATATCTTCTCTGATCCTGGCCCTGACCTTCGGGCACGTCTTCAGATCCATGTCCAACTACTACAGGGGTGACAACTACGCCCTCTTCTGGTACTCCGTCGTGCTCCTGTTCTTCTCCCTCGCCCTGTTCGAGAAAAACCCCCGGAGAAAGGTGGAGCTCTACGCGCTGAGCGGTCTCGCCGGCGGGCTCTCAAGCGCCTTCTGGAGCGCCTATTACATAGTCCTCGTGCTGCCCCTCTTCGTTGGGCTGAGCGTTTCAGCCTACGGCTTCCTACGGGGAGAGGGCATCAAGGACGGTGTTCTGATGACCCTTTCAACGGGAATAGCGGCCGTCGTTGCCTCACTCCTCGGCAGGCTCTTCGGCTTCGGAATGTTCTGGATCGAGAACTGGCAGGGAAAAAACCTAGTAAAGCTCACCGGAATAAGCCCGGGTCCCCTCCAGGATGCGTACCTCGTCCTCCATCTCCTCGTCCTCCTCCCAGCCACGCTCGTAATAATCGCCCTTCTGTGGGCCCTTAAGTCAAAAATCCCAGAGAAAGCCAGGAAGATCGGAACCGCCGGAACTTTAGCCCTTGCCCTCGTTGTTTTCCTCGGGCTGCTCTGGAGGTACGGGGGTACACTGGAGATACTCGCCTCGGGACTCAACGCCTTCGGCGGAGCGGCCACGGCCGAGATGTCGAGGCCGGGGTGGTGGGACATCAAGACCGCCTACCACGCGCTCCTGCTCTTTCTCTTCCTCTATCCCCTCTCCCTGAGAAGACCAAGGCTCGGCGATGCCTTCGCCCTCGGTTCTTCCCTTCCCCTGCTCCTGCTCTCCCTCTACTGGACCCGCTTCCTCTTCATCGGATCATTTGGCCTGGCACTGCTCGGCGGCATTGGGGGGGCGGAGTTCCTCAAGCTGACGAAGAAAAACGCCCGTCCCGTCGGAATTCTCTTGATAGCCATCCTGCTCCTCATAGGCGGCTACCACTCCGTAAAGGCCACGTACGAGGTTAAGCCCATAGTCGATGAGCACTGGGAGAGGGCCTTGGAATACCTGCGGGGTGTTTCCAACGAGAACGATATAGTGCTGACGTGGTGGGATCACGGCCACTGGGTTACATACTTCGCCCACAGGGCGGCGGTTGCACAGGGGACGCCGAGCGAGCTGGTGTCAAAGTTCTACCTGGGAAAAACGACGAAGGAAGACCTTATGGCACTTGGAGTGGACTACGTCACGGTTTCCTTCGACACGATGCTCAAGTGGGGCTCGCTCAAGGCAACTGCCGGCCAGAAAAGCGGTTACGTCCTCATCCTCCTGCCGTTCAGGGGAGCCTACGGGGACACCGCGGTTTTCCAGAACGGTAACTACCAGGTGGCCGTGAGGAAGAACGGGAAAACGTGGGACGTGCTCGTAAACGCCGGCGGTGCCCAGTTCATACCAAACGAGACTTGGATAGAGGGAAAAGACGGTTCCTTCCTGGCGAACGTAACCGGGAAAAAAGCCGGCAACGCCTACCTGTACGTCAACCTCAACTACGGCTACGCGGTGCTGATGGACGGGGAGACGTTTAAGACACCCTTCGCGAGGCTCATGTTCACGAACGATTATCCCGGGGATTTCAGGCTCGCCTACACGGATGGGGGAATGGTCAAGATATTCAAGTTGGTGCACCCAAACGTTGCCCTCGACCGCGAAGAAGGGCTTCTCAGGTTCGAAAACGCAACCGGAGATACACTTAGGATATACGGCTACACCGATTCCGGGAAGAGGGTCTTTTACAGGGCCTACAACGTCTCCGGAATGACGGAGTTCAAGATACCTCCCGAGGTCAGGGGCGTCGTGATAAGGTACACCTACCTCAAGGGGGAGACGATCCTCGACAGGGGCGTTTTCAGGAGGTCGGATGGGTGGAGCTGAAGGCCCTCCTGAGGTCAACGACAGACTTAACCCTCGGGACGATCGTAATGGCCCTCAGCGGGCTTTTCTTCTGGCTTTTTGCGGCCAGGCTGTATCCGGCTGAGGAGATAGGCACCGCCTCGGCGCTCGTATCCTTCATGAACCTCGTCTTCGCCCTATCAACGCTTGGACTTAACATCGGGCTCGTCAGGTTCTACAGGATCCACGGAAAGGGGGCCTCTGGCACGATGGTAACGGCGATGCTGCTGCTCTCAACGGGGCTAACAACCGCTTACGTTCTGATGAACCCGGGCGGGGCCTTCGAAAGACCGGAACTCATCCTCGGGGCCTATCTGCTCGCCCTCTTTGGGGCCCTCTACAACGCTTTAGGCTTCGTCTCCATCCCCCTCGGCAGAACGGAAGTGTACGT
Source organism: Thermococcus sp. AM4 (assembly GCF_000151205.2). NCBI lineage: Archaea > Methanobacteriati > Methanobacteriota > Thermococci > Thermococcales > Thermococcaceae > Thermococcus > Thermococcus sp. AM4. The sequence continues at coordinate 1,832,550 of NC_016051.1, read as the reverse complement.
TAAGATGAGCGCCCTCTACTGCCTGAGGGTCGTTTTCCTGCCCTTCCTACGAACCCTGAAGGCAGGAGGCATGGTTCTGGCAACTTCCCTCGGTCTGGCCGTCGCATCGGCCCTGGGAATGAAGGAATTCCGGGAACAGGTTTCCTTCACAATCGACGTCGAGTTCATAAGGGAAAGCCTCGCGCTGTCCCTGAGCAACTACATTGGATCTATCGTCAACGTGCTTCCCCTCTACCTGATGCCGACGATCGTTCTCGTGGAGCTGGGGAAGGAGTGGGCGGGCTATTACTACATCGGCTTTACCATAGGGAACCTCCTGACGACCCCGATAATAGCCCTCTCCACCGTCCTCATTAGGGACGGAAAAAAGGCACTCTTTAGAAAATCCCTGGGCCTTGTGCTCTCCTACTGGGCCCTTGCAGCTGCCGGCACGTTCCTGCTTGGAGAACCAATTCTCAAAATCTTTGGCATGGACTACCTCAATGCCCTCCCAATGCTCAAGGCGATCGCCCTCGGTCTCGGGCCGTTTGGGCTCGTTTACCTCGGAATCTCGGGGCTCACCCTCAGGAACGCCGCGGGAAGAATCCTGGCAATAAACCTCGTGAGGGGTGTATCTTTCCTTCTCCTCAGCTATTTCCTCCTGCCGAGGGAGGGCATAACGGGAATAGGGATGGCCTGGACCCTGGCACATCTGCTCGCGACGCCCCTCCTCGATCCGAAAACTTTTTAAACCCTCCCTCACCCTTAATCTCGGACGCGCCCCGGTGGTGTAGCCCGGTCAATCATGCGGGACTCTCGATCCCGCGACCCGGGTTCAAATCCCGGCCGGGGCACCAGAATTCTCGTGGGCCCGTGGCTCAGCCTGGTCAGAGCGCCCGCCTGATAAGCGGGAGGTCCGGGGTTCGAAGCCCCGCGGGCCCACCACAACAGCCCTTTCTGACGAAAGCGCTGGCGGAGAAACTTTTCTGGTGAAAAGTTTCATCAAAGTGGGCATGCTTTTAGACGGGTTCATTTTCGAGTGGGTTTGCTCTCAAACTCGCCGTTCTCGAGCGTGTTTTTCCATTAGCGCCCTTCGGGCGCGTTTCAAGTTTAAACCCCTTTCCCAAGAGCCCTTATTAAAACAAACCCAAAAACCAACGGATCACTTGGAAAGGCATGCACTCTATCTTTACCCCCTGGGAGGGTTTGACCCTTTTGGTCAAACTTTTTCCCAAAAGCTTGCTTGTGAGTGTTTCGCTCTAAGAAGGGGGCCCTTCTGGCTTCCATGATGAGTTGACATGTACTCGATCAGCTAAGACCGAATTTCAGCAATTGCCGATAGGTTTATAACCGTTAGGCTGGATCATCAAAACATGCTGGAGAAAGAGAAGGAAGCCCTCGCGAGGAGGATCGCCGGCGAGATAGCCCTTTCCTCCGATCCCGGGAAGACCATGAGAAAGTGGCGCGAGATATTCGGGATAAGCCAGACCGAACTCGCGGAGCACCTCGGCGTCTCCTCCTCCGTGATAAGCGACTACGAAGGCGGCAGGAGGAAAAGCCCCGGAGCCGCAACGATAAAGAAGTTCGTTGAGGCACTTCTGGAGATAGACGAGAAGAGGGGAGGCAACGTCATAAAGGCCTTCAGCAGGACCATCGGGGTGGAGCTCCCGACGAGCGCGATACTCGACATCAGGGAGTTCGCGATACCGGTGACGATAGCGGAGCTGGTGGAGGCCGTAAAGGGCGAGGTCGTAACCAGAAAAGAAGACCTGGACAGGCGAATCTACGGCTACACCGTGGTCGACAGCATAAAGGCCATCCTCGAAATGAGCAGCGAGGAGTTCCTCAAGCTCTACGGCTGGACGACGGAGAGGGCACTCGTTTTCACCAAGGTGAGCACAGGGCGGAGTCCAATGATAGCCGTCCGGGTTCAGGGGCTTAAACCGGCCGTTGTCGTCGTTCACGGGGTCAAGAAGCTCGATGAACTTGCCGTAAAGCTCGCGGAGAAGGAGAAGATACCCCTTGTCGTTTCGCACGCCGAAAACGAAAACGAACTGATAGCGGGCCTCCGCGCGCTGGTCGAAAAAAGCGAGAGAATAGACTAATCCAGGCTCTTCCTCCTCCAGATCCCCTCCTCCGCAAGCTTAGTTAGCCTGTTCCTCATGTGGATCAGAACGTCGCTCAGCGTTTTCCCGTTGTCGTATGACTCCACAATTATTTCAAGCTCTTCCCTCGGAAGGTCCTTCATCTCGTTCGCCAGCTCTATCATCCTCGGGTACGCTCTAACGATGTTGTCGACTATCGTTACGTCCGCCATCCTTGCGCTCCTTGAGAGGGGGTTTAAATCGACGGTAACCACAAACTTGCCCATCTTCACGAGCGCTTCCGTTCTGTCGCCGTCCTCGAGCGGGACGAGAACCACGTCGGCCCTCCAGATGCCGTTTTCGTCAACTTTCCCGCGCTCGTGCTCGAGGCCCGGAATCCTCTTCGTCGGGTTTATCCCGAGTATCTCTATCTCCGGGTCATACTTCCTGAGCTCCCGCTCTATGGCCCTAACGCGCTCCTCCGTTCGGTAGAAGAGGTTTATCTCGAGCCTCGCGTTGAGGGCCTTCGCCAGCTCAATCGTCTCCTTTGGAACGAGCGCCGCGACGTTGCCGTTTACTGATATGACCGGCCACTCCGCAAGCAGGAACTTGGCAACCGCCACCCTCATCGCCCTTTCCGCAGGCTCTATGGTCCTTTCTCCGATTAGGTAATCGAACGCCTCCCCCCGTCCGTGGGCGATTAGACCGGCTTTGGCAGTCATTCCCTTCTCCATGCCCTCGATGATTTTCTCACGGTAGTAAAGGCTCCAGTAGCGCGGATGGCTCTTGGGGATCTTCACCATTCCAATCACCGGAGGGGTTTCTCCCAACCCCTAATAAACCTGTCCTCAGCCCTTAACCAAAAAGCCAGCTCATTCCTCCTTTTGGCCGGAAAGGGGTTCTAAACCTTTGGTTCAAGAAAACCGTATAAACTCTAGGTTCAAAACTTCTGGTGAACAATGTTGTTCCCGTGAACGGGGGTGTTCATCTTGGGATACCGGATCACTGCAAAGGAAGATTTGAGCCCGATTGACTATTTTGTGGAGGTGGAGGCCCCGCACGTCGCCAAAGCATGGAAACCGGGCCAGTTCGTTGTTTTCATCCTCCACGAGAAGGGCGAAAGGGTTCCAATGTCTGTCTACAAGGCCGAGGACGGAAGGGTAAGCATGTTCATCAGAAAGCTCGGAAAGACCAGCCTACAGCTCTACCACGAGTACAAGCCCGGAGACGAGCTCTGGAGCTTTGTCGGGCCCCTTGGAAGGCCGATCAAAATCAAGGATTACGGCAGGGTGGCCTTTGTTTCCGATGCGGTCTGCGGGCAGGCCGAGAACTACGCAACGCTGAAGGCCATGCGCGAGGCCGGTAACTACACCATCTCCGTTCAGACGTTCGAAGACAGGGAAAGGGTCTACCCCGAGAAGTTCCTGGCGAGAGAAGTGGCGGACGAGTACTACCTGACTACACTCGACGGTTCCGTCGGAATAAAGGGCCACTACCTCGACGTCGTGAAGGAGCTCATCGAGAAGGACAAGGTCGACATCATCTTCGCCGGCGGAAAGCTCGGCTCTCTCGCCAAGCTCGCGGAGCTCACGAGGCCCTACGGAATCCCAACCTACGCGACGGTGAGGCAGATTATGGTGGACGGAACAGGCATGTGCGGTTCGTGCAGGGTCCTCTACGACGGAGAAGTAAAGTTCGCCTGCAGGGACGGGCCGGTCTTCGACGCCCACAAGATTGACTGGGAGGACGCGATTAGGAGGAACGCGGAGCGCTTTGCAGAGCAGGAGAGGCTCGCCAAGGAGCGCTACCTTGAGTACCTCCGCGCCAAGGGGGTGATTTGAATGCCGAAGCTCATCAAGGAGAGGGTTCCAACCCCTGAGAGGCCCGTTGAGGAGAGGGTTAAGGACTTCGGTGAGGTCAACCTCGGTTACACCTTCGAGCTTGCCGTTAAGGAAGCGGAGCGCTGTCTTCAGTGTCCCGAGAACTACGCGCCCTGTATAAAGGGCTGTCCGGTTCACATCAACATTCCTGCCTTTATCGCCAAGATTAAGGAGGGCGACATTAAGGGCGCCCTGAGGATAATCTGGAACGACAACACTCTACCAGCCATAACCGGCCGTGTCTGCCCGCAGGAGGACCAGTGTGAGGGCGCATGTGTCGTCGGAAAGGTCGGAGACGCGGTTGACATAGGCAAACTCGAGCGCTTTGTGGCAGATTACGCGAGGAAGCACGGCATAGAGGAGGAGCTCCTCTGCGAGTTCGAGGAGAAGTGCACCGGAGAGCTTGGAAAGGTGGCAGTTGTTGGCGCCGGGCCGGCTGGACTAACCGCCGCCGGTGAGCTCGCGAAGATGGGCTACAAGGTGACAATATTCGAGGCCCTCCACAAGCCCGGTGGAGTTCTCATCTACGGAATCCCTGAGTTCAGACTGCCGAAGGAGATACTCGACCACGAGCTGGCCAAGCTCAAGCGCCTTGGAGTCGAAATAAAGACCGACCACGTCGTTGGCAGAACCGTGACTTTAGAAGAGCTCCTCGGAGAGTACGACGCCGTCTTCATAGGAACCGGTGCGGGAACGCCGAAGCTCCTCAACATCCCGGGAATCCTGCTCGACAGGATTTACTCGGCCAACGAGTTCCTCACGAGGATCAACCTGATGAAGGCCTACGAGTTCCCCGAGTACGACACACCGATAGCCGTCGGGAAGAAGGTAATCGTCATCGGAGCCGGAAACACCGCCATGGACGCGGCGCGCTCCGCGCTCAGACTCGGTTGCGACGTGACGATAGCCTACAGGCGCGGCGAGGAGGACGTCAGCGCGAGGATTGAGGAAGTCGAGCACGCGAAGGAGGAGGGCGTGAAGTTCCTCTACTTCGTCCAGCCGGTCGAGTTCATAGGCGACGAGAAGGGCAAGGTCAAGGCGGTGAAGTTCGAGAAGATGGAGCCGTTGGAGGAGAGGGACTCAAGGGGGAAGAGGAAGATAAGGCCGACCGGCGAGTACGTCACAGTTGAGGCGGACACGGTGATAATAGCAATCGGCCTTGAACCCAACAGGATTATCAGCGAGGAATCCGGGCTGAAGACAAACGCCAACGGGACGCTCGTCGTTGATGAGAACCTTATGACGAGCATTCCCGGAGTCTTCGCCGGTGGAGACGCGATAAGGGGCGAGGCAACGGTTATCCTCGCGATGGGCGACGGAAAGAAGGCGGCGAAGGCAATAGACGAGTATATCCGGGCCAAGAAAGCCAGCGCGTGATTTCGTCTTTACCATTCCCTTTTTCTCGAACCCAGAAAGAGTCCGTATTTCACGAAGTCCATGAACTCGCTGTTCGCAAACGTTTTCATGAACTCCATCGTTTCTTCCGGCGAGAGCCACTCGACATCCTCAGGAACTCCTTCAACCCACAGATAGACGAGCTCTTCTCCCTTCCGGGCGAGGAGAATCGTGAACACTTTGACGCCGAGCTCCTGCGCAATCCTAACCTCTCTGCCGACGAGGGAGGTGAATTTCCCGAGAGGGGCTACCGCGACGAGATATTCCGCCTCTTCAATCCTGTCGCTCGTGTCTCGAATGCCATACTTTGACGGCACGAGGATGTTGTTGGAGTTCAGCTTTTCCTCGATGATTTCAAGGATTGCCCTCTCTGTTCGGGTGTGGTAGAGGAAGGTGGGCTCCGTCAGGTAAACGAAGGGCCCGTAGGTTTTCTTCCTCCTCAAAAAGCCCAGCATTGAACCACCTCGGGTGGGGATAATGTCATCATCTCGACATCAGGAGGGATGACACTCCTCATCGGTTCGCAACCCAAATCTCCCCTTTCAAGCCTTCTTTCGGCCAAAGGGGCCTTTTCAACGGAGTGGGTGTCATCGGTTAAAGTGGGTCTGTCATCCCACCCCCTTTAAACTTACCCAAGAAAGAGAGGTTAAAAGGTTTTACCATCTAAAAACAGCTAAGAAAAAAGAGCCAATTAGCCGTCATCGGTTAATAAAAATACCCAAAACCTTTAACCTTCAAGTTTCTTCTTTAGGTTTTCCTTAACTTCTGGCTGGCTAATCTCAGCCATTGCCGAGAGAATCTCAAAGCTAAGTTGATTTCTTTCATGAACATCAAAAAGGTTAACATTACTTAACAAAACTTCCATAGCGGCCCCTGGAAAGCCTCTTTCAATCAAATGTTCGATTATCCTAGTGATAGCCTCTTTCAGAAGGTTAGATGAAAGTTTACTAACGATCTCATTGGCTGTATTTTTAAAGAGTTCTTCAATGTTAGTTTTATCACTGTTAACCCTGGCATTTTTGAACTTCCTAAGGATGTCGATGACAAGAGGCTGGTTTTCATTGTTTAACGCTTCCAGTATTGCCAAGCTTGCTAGTATTATGTCTGAATATGTGTATGAGACATTAGCAATCTGATTCAGCTTTTTCTTTTCAGAATTTAGGATTTTGTATGCATCCACTGTGAGCCTAATGGTTTTTGTGTTTAATTCATCCATTGAACTCACCAAAAAGTATTCAGAAGTTTGAAAGTTATAAATGTTATCAGATGCTCTTAGCTGATGACTTGGATTTTTCTTTAATATCCTTAACTTTAACAACAAATGTTTCTAAAGTATACGTTCGACCAATACATGCTCCTCTCAATTTAGATGTATCTAGACATGCATAGCAGTGGATACAGTTAGATAAATTAACATCTATTTTGCCCTCCTTGTTTATAAACAACGCATTTGTTGGACATAGTGAGATACAAGCCCCACACCCAATACAATTGAGCTCTTTCTCAATTATAATCCTGACTTTGTTCCTATATTGGTAATCTTGAAGATTTGGTCCATTGCTTAGTATACCTAGTAGTTTGAAGCTCTCTTTTGACAGTCCATTATTAAAACTAACCTTAAAATTGGAGATTTCAACCTCCCCAACAATCTTTCTCTTAGTTGGAGGCCTCCAAGAGCGCCATCCTCCATTTAAGAACTCCTCTTTGTTAGGTATTCCCATTGTATCAGCGTATGTAATTAAGAACTCCTCGAATTTCTCCCAGATTTCAGGCTCTATCTCTTTGAGTTTTCTAAGCTCTTTTGGCGATTTATATGGGCAGATTACACAACCATTTCTGGATAATCCAAGTTTGTAGTTTGGATGAATTGGGAGGTTATATTTTTTAATGTATTCCCATACTTCATTTTCAGTCCAATCAATAATCGGGTTAACTTGAATGACGTAAGGTATCATGGGGTTCTTGCCAATTTTTTTGTATTCCATTCTAATTAGACTCTCATTTCTCCTTAAGCCGGTTATATAATATTTAATGTGATGCTTTTTGGCATACTCACTAAGTTGGGGATATTTGATAGTTGGACAACACCACCTGTGGCGAGTGGAAGGGGGTCCAAGCATGGGCAATAGCTCCCAAAAAGATTTTTGTGGGCGCACAATATCTATTTTAACCCCTAATATAGTCTCAACCTCTTTAATGTACTCAATTGTTTTAGAAGATTCAATTGTTGTATCACTGAAAACCGCTCTTCTAATACCAACTCTCGAAGCTAAATGAAGGGCAACCAAACTATCTTTACCCCCCGAAAAACTCACTGCTATCGCAGACTTGGGGAATTGTCTCAAGAAATACAGCGCTTCTAGTTCTTTCTTTTTTAGTTCTTTCTCAGTGCTCATGTTTTACCATCACGTTGATGAGCCTATTAAATGTTTACCTTGACTCAAGGCATAGCCAAAACATTTAAATAGTATGCTATGGATAGTGTAAAGTAGAAAGTATTTGGTAGGAGGTATACATATGCCTGTAAGATGCATAAAGTGTGGAGTTACAAGTGGAAGACGGTCCAATGTGGATTATGAGACCTTTATTTGTGATGAATGCAAGCAGCATGAACAGGTAGTTATCTCTCTTTATGAGACTGCCAAGGAGACATTTTTGGACCCTTCAGCCCCAATTGAAGCTTCAGATATTTATGAAATACTAAAACAAACTTATTTTGTTATCCAAAAGAATCCCAAGCTCTCTGTATACGCAGCCATTGTAAAGGAACTTTTAGAAGCATTTGCTATACAAAACCTGACGGAGATTGATTATGATGAGTTGTGGAGGAGAACAAGATCCAGAAGAAATATTCTAAAGGTTCTGAAATCTATGGAAGACGCTGAGATTCTCAAGTTAGAATCTCCCGATAGGATTAGCCGGGTAGTTAAACCTGGGCCGGTGTTAGAGAATTTTGCCAAGGTATATAGAGTGTATAAAGCTAAAGAACAAGCAAAAACGAGAGTTGCCTCTGTCCTAACTATGTATGCTATTCTACACGAATTATATGTACTAGCTAAATTAAAAACTAAGACAGAAATCGAAAATACTTTTGGCGTTCATTCCCCCAAAGCACCATGGGTGGCAACGATGTTTCTTTGGACTACTAGATTAACAAAAGGGGAAGAGGGAAGACATTTCACTGAAGATGAGTTTCGGAAATTCCTTGCAAAACGGGGTCTTTCAACAACTACTATATCTAACTACATATCTGCCTTAAAAGCAATAAATCCCAACTCAGTTCAACAATTTATTGAAAACATCCAGCCTACAGGGAATAACGGAGTTGAATTTATAGTGAGGGAGGATCTTATAAGAGCCTTGGAAAGAATATATGCTAGCAGGGTGAGAGAGAATGCCAGAGATTGATCCATTTACAATAAAAGAAGTCAAATTGCTAGAATATCAAGAACGCATTTTCAAGAAGATATATAACGTAGTGAACTGGTTGTTTGATAGCACTTTTGAGAATATTCCCTTCAAGGGCTTTCTCCTTTATGGTCCCCCCGGAACTGGGAAAAGTGAAATAGTAAAGCAAGTAAGTAAAAAGATAGCAGAGGCTTATCCAAATGTGAAAGTATATTATATTGATGGTGCAGATATTGCATCTCCAAAATGGGGGGAAGCAGAAAAGAAACTTCAGGATGTATTCAATATCTCCGAGAATGAAAGGAGAATAATAATTTTTGATGATATTGAGAGCTTAATGATGAGCCGGGGAGCATCTATTGCAAAAGAGTGGCATTATTCAATAAATTCGGTGCTATTTCATGCATTGGATTTTATAGATCCATCGAAATGCGTTGTTTTAGCTACCACAAATAGAATCGATCTAGTAGATGATGCATTGAAATCTAGATTCTACTTAATTGAAATTCCAAGAGTTCCAAAATCTGAACTATTTTCTCTTCTTGACAACATGATGTCTTCAATAGAGCTCCCTGAAAATATAAAAACAAAAATAGCATCTGCAATTAGGAATAAAATAGAAAATGATAAAATACAAGACCTAAGAGGAGTACTATATGAGATAGCGATGATGACATTTAATTACATCTCGGAAGGTGATATTGATGAGTGAGTACCCCATATGGTATGATGAAGACACAATGAAAGAGGGCATTCTAATTGTTGGAATTTATTTTAGAATTCTAAAAGACTACGTTCAGAATGAAGCCAGAACTTGGCTAATGGAAGAGTTACCAAAGAAGTTAAAGGCAGCATCTCCTGAAACCAGCATCGTGCCTCTAGAATACGCGCTAACCCGATATATCTCACCCGCCAAGAAAAAGGGAAGAGCAGGTAAAGCCAAAGGGGGAGAGTATAAATATCTGATAGAAAACGCAACTCCCGAATTCTATGAGGCATTGTTTGAAATATTAGAGAAGAAAAAAGAAAATGGAAAACCAGAATGGTTTGGGGATTACTACATACTAATAGCGAGGAGGGTGATTAGATATGACTGAACCCAAAAACCCTTCCCTCCTAATACTAGTCGAGGAGTATGTTCAAGGAAGGATCACAGAGACTCAATTTAGAAAGGAATTGGAAAGAATTCTTAAAGAAAAAGTAGAGGGGGCTAAAAAATGAGAGACAGCATCACTTTGGAAGTTCTAAACATCGGAGGAATTCTAGGCAAAAAACAAATCAATCTAGCAGAAGGCACACTAAATATTGTAGAAGGTCCTAATGCCAGTGGGAAAAGCAGTATTGCTAAGGGCCTGATGGCAGTTCTAGGACTTGACAATAAGGTACTCCACGTAGGGAATTACAGTAAGATATGGGCTATTGAAGCCAGAAATCTAGGCCTTCTCCCAGAAAGGGGGGGACACAGAGCAGGAATTCTTCACGCACATGCTAGTAGAGGAGAAGTAGTTCTCAAAGAAAAATCTTTGGAAAGAAGACTTATCATAGACGAATCCGGCAAGGTATACCCAGATATTAATGCAAATTCGAATTTTCTCTTAGTTGGAGTTTTAACGCCAAATTCCTGGTTATATACAGCGATTAGTAGGCCCGGGGATATAAGAAACGAATCCATCTTTAAGAATTACATCACAAGATTATCTGCAAAAGCGGACAAATATGAAAGTGCGGGAGTTTTGATCCAGGAATACTATTCTCAGATCCATAAACTTCAGAATGAGTTAAGAAAGAGAAAAGCAATGATTCCCAATCTAAAAAAAGAGATTGAGCAATTGAAAAAGGAAATCAAAGAGCTTACCCAAAAGAAAAACAGTCTGATGGCAATGATTGGAACCGATAGAGCAGATAAAAAACAGGAAATATCCAAACTAAAACGCAACCTTGAAAAATTGGAAAAAGAGAAAGAAAGCCTTAAACAAGAGATGAGAGAGCTTACAACCTCCCAGGAAAGAATTAAAGAAGAAATTAAACAAAAAGAAGCAGAAATTGCATTTTTAACTAAAAGACTTGAAGAGATAAAGAAAACTCTGAGTCAAATAGAAAAGGAGCTTTCAAATCCGCCGGATTTGGATGATATAGAACATGAAATCTCATCTCTGCAAGAAGAGAGAATTCGTTTACAAGCGTTAGCTGATCTATATTACATAGCACTTGAAAATATTAAGGAAACTAATGAGCCCTCTGTTTGTCCGCTCTGTGGAGTAGGGACATTGGATGTTTCTCATATAGAGAGTCACCTCAATGAAACAAAGAACAAAGTTTCTGAAATTGAAAAGAGACTACGTGAACTTGTGTCTAAGAAAACACAAATAGAGCGGTACCTAAAAGAGCTTGAAAGACGGCGTGAATCATTAGTTGCTGAAGAAAGGGAAACACATGGAAAAATTGGCTGGCTTAAACAATATGTAGATACAAAAAAAGTAGAGTTACAGAATGACATGAGTAAGCTAGAAACTCTCAAAAAACAGCTAGATCAAGTAGATAAGAAAATCTCAGAGCTTAAGGAACTCCTAAGGAAAGAGAATCCTGAATTGATCGCAGAGCTAGATGAAATATCGAGGAAGATCGATGAAAAAGAAAAACTACTGAAACACAAAGAGTCACAATATACTACTATGGGTTACATGGAAATATATGGAGTCAACATAGAACTAGAGGCCGCTCAACAAATACTTGAAAAGTTGGCAAAGGAGCTTAGTAGTGCATATAAATATGCACATAATCAGGCCGAAAAAGTAAGGCAAGAAGCTAGAAAACAGTTTAACACTATGATAACTAGCGTGTTAAAGCGCATTGGGTTTAGTGAATTCAAGAAGATTTACCTCGACAAGGATTACATATTAAATGTCCAATATGTAGCGCCCAATGGGGAAGTTAAGATCATACAACCATACGCTCTCAGTGAGTCGGAGAGAGTTGCTATAGCTCTTGTATTGATGTTAGCTTTGAACAAGGTGTACAGAGAGAATATAAACTATATCATTATAGACAACATGTACGAGTATTTTGACCAGTATAGAACAGATGAAATACTAAAACTTCTCAATGAATATGCCAAGCAAGAACAAGTTACCATAGTGTTAACTAGAACAACATCTAATGTCAATGACATAAAAGTGAGTGTTTTATGAGGTTAGTATTTTAATATTTTAATAAGACCAGTGGGGTAAGACTCATGGAAAAACGACTTGATGAATATCTAAAAAAATACAGTAAGCAGGGCGACCCTCATAGATCAGAAACCACCCATTCAGAAAGACGATCCAAACGTAAACGATATAAAAAACCCAAAAAAATGAAAAGAAGTGTTCTTAGACATAGAAGGAAATGTAAACTTTGCGGTGCATCTATTGATCCACTTAGTAAAATCCCAATATGCAAAAACTGCCAGATATCATTATTTCAAATCAAAACGTTAAAAAACACACTAAGAGAATCTATCATGCATAAAGAAAAGCCTCCGGAATGGGCTCTTAAAGCTGCAAATAAGATCACTGAAATCCTATCCAATTATCCCGAGTTTTTGGCGTATAAAAATGTCGTATCTGAAGTAGTGTGGGAATATATAATTGATGATGAAGCTCAAATAGAAGGAATTGAAATTGAGGACTTGGTTTCGTTAAAATATACATACAAAAACAAAACTGAGATTCTTCAAGAGTTATATAAGTTGGGTATTGTGGACATAACTAACGATCGGAAACTCCTACCTGGAAAACTTTTACAGTCTCTACTTGAAATAAAGAAGGTATATGGTGACAACTTCCGTTCTGTTAATTGGGAGATGTACACATCAGCAATCCAGGCTATCTTTATGTTAGATATTACAGAAAAACACGTTGATGCATATCTATCTGGACACAAGAAAAAGAATCTAAAACAAGTACTAACTATATTCAAGATCTTGTCGAGGGTAATTGAGGACAATCTGGATAAAACAGTGTATCCCGAAATATTCAGCATAGCTCAAGTGGACTTTGATCTACTTCTATCTCTATTAGGAGACAAAAAAATAAAATTAAAATTCTATGTTAATATCACTGGAATTGTCGATGGAAAATCTAAGCTTGTTGAGGATTTTGATGAAGAAGCTCATGAGTTCAAACTCCATAAGGACTTTAATGAGTACATTATTCGCATGATTGAGAGGATACGAGAAATTGAAAGAGAGAGAAGCTAAGAAATACCAAGATAATGCCAACTCTATATTGCCCTAAACCACTAGTTTGTCATATTATCCTTCATTCTAATCTAATTCAATCCAAAAATAAAGCTCTGGATATGCTTTCTTAAAAAGAGACTAATAGCAGCAATAATATTATGAATAAATCCACCAACTTTCCCAGCAGTAACAACCTCAACTTCTCAATACCTGATTAAAGATAGTTATGTTGTTATTAAAGAACTCCTAGAGCTTTTCTAGAAATTTGGAGCAGTTATACCAGCAATAACTATTAGAATAAACCCCTACAAACTCTAACATCCGAGATTTTGAGACAAACTGGGGCTTCTTTTCTGTTCATAAATACTCATTAATGGGTATTTTCGTGACGGATACACTATGTCTCTACACAAGGGTATTCCGTCACTATATTCTTATATTTTCCAAGCCTCTGAGAAAGTTGTGTGGGTTGATAGTTTATATTCATGGCCTCCTAAATAGATGTGTGATGTAGCATGAACGACGTTCTTCATAATCTCAATGAGATATTGAGAAAAGTTATCCAGATTGAGAACGACGTAGAAGAGCTGAAAATCATGGTCCTGAAGATGATTGCTGATAACCTGCCTGAAGAGGAGATTGACGAGGAAACGTTGAGCCGATTGAAGGCTGAGCTGAAAAATTTGAAGCCAGAGAATGTCTCTGGCTTGAGCGTTGAGGAATTTATTGAACTGCTCGAAAAAGATAAAGAGTGAAGGGCTATTTATTCACATGTTATTGTAAATATTCTTTTGTCTTTTGAGTTTCCTTAGTATAGGCTAGCCTATTCAGTGCAGAACCACACTTATTCACATTGAAATGTGAATAAGCATGACTTTGCCCTAATCACTTTAGGGGAAATATTTACAAAGTAATGAGTATATTACACTATGGGGTGTGAATAATGCCAAGACGTCCCAAATATCCCTCGGAAGTTAAAGTGGCAATACCCAAAGAAATAACAGTTCTGTATGAAACGCCGATTCTGGAGATTTTATTAACCAAAAATGAAGCTGAAATGGCAGAGAGAATTATTAATCACATAAAGACAAACGGAAGGCTGTGGCCTGATGAGTGGAAAGTCATAATCCCCACTAAATCTTCAAGGGACATCCAGCTCTACTATCGTACATTGAAGAAATTAGTCAGTTTAGGCTTGATCGGTAGAGGTAAGGAGGGTAGCTTCATATTGAGCGGAGAGCTCAGCAGAAAGCTAACTGTAATGATTGAAAAGGTGAATGCGTTAACAGGCGGGATGTAAGTCACCAACGTTAGGATTTCTCAGAGTTATACTCCGAATATTTTGTAGTAATCCAAGTCGCTAAAGTATGATTTCAGAGTCTCATCAAGTAGAAGGTACCTTTTTTCTTTCTTTTTCCCAACTTTGAATTCCTCAACTTTTACTAATCCTATATCTGTTAAAAATTCCAGATACCTGCTTATGGCTTTTTTCGACAATTTCTTTAAACCTCTCTGCTTTCCGAGGAACCTAACAAACTTAAAGAGTTGGTCGCTCGTGCTCCACTCGATTCCAATGACCCAAAGGATTATACTCATCTTTTCGATGTCATCTTGGCTGTATATATGTTCGGAGGCAATACGTTGGAGTATGCTAGTAGTATGCTCTAAGAATTTTGTGTCCACGTACGGGAACTTGTTCTCATTTTCTTCAATTGTAGTCTTGGAGAGGTCTTCATATATTTTGAGCCAGTAGTAGTTCGGCCTTTTGCCCGTCGTGCCAGAAATATATCCAAGTTTTTCCAGCTTTTTTAGTCTGCGTCTTATTGTTGATTCGCTTTTTGATAGGAGTTCAGCTAACATTGATATTCTAATAACAAGATGTTGAGTAGCTATCTGAAGTATCTTATAGTCTAAATTATCTAACTTTGTCAAATGTTGGCTATGACAGGCTAGATAGTTCGCAAGATCTATGCCTTTTAAATACGCTAAAAATCCTCTATCTACTAAAAGCTTCTGGACTAGATACTTGTAGTCTTCATATGGGTCCCATCGGGGCGATATTCCAGTGAAAGTCATTATTGCTCCCAGTATTCCCGATGCCATGTTAATTCTCTCTCGAATAAGGGCCAGCTTCTTTGAGAGTTTCTCTGGGTTAAGAATCTCGTCTTTCGAAATATCAACACCATCTACAACAATAATTTCCAATTTTGGATCCCTGTATGAATGTAACTTTGAGAGATATAGCTTCAGCCGAAATTTAAGGCCTCTCCAAAGTATTTCTACTATGTTATAGTACCATTTCAAGTTCCTAAATTCCCCTTTGCTACCGAAGCGTTGGGATATTCCTACTCTTTTTCTTAACTCATTTAGAAGTCTGTCAACTCTCATAAGATTATCTACAGTTTTTCCATGTTCATCTATGCCGTATCTAGGAAATCTTATATAAAGCTCAGGAGCAAGCAATTTGGCTTCTTTAAGGCGATATGTATAATTTATAGGTCTATTAGGAAGATCCCTGATGGCACTAAGAGCTCCAAAAGGATAGTAGGTGCCATAGAGGTCGATTCTTACTGTTGATTGTACATACCAGGGTCTTATATATCTAGCGTCCAATGTGTTTCGGTATATTGTCTCCACAGTTACTGTCCATATGGGTAGATCCCCTTCTATATCCTGGTTCTTTTTGAAGCCTTTTACAATAATTGGGGGCATTTCCTCCGAATTTTTTGACTTGCGACTTGAATCTAGAGGGGCTTCTAAAATGATCTTAATATCCTCCCTCTTTAGCTCCTTCAGGAATATGTAATACCTTTTCCCGTTTTTTCTTGTCTCACCTATATATCTCCACTGCTCTATTTCTCTTATCTTATCCCGGCTATTTATCACATTCCGAACTAGAGCCTTGATTAGATGCCGGCTTAGGAATTCCAAGACGTCATATATGTATGTGCTAGAGTATGAGAAATATACTACAAAATGGTGCCTAACGGCAGAATAATGAGACTGTAATCCAAAATGAGAGCTGTTGATTGATGATATTTTGTTGTATTCATTAGCAGGGATAAAATTTATAGTATCCTCTAACCTAGTCATTCTCGGGTATCCCCCTTTTAGTCAGCGGAGCCGGCTATCTAAGAGTTTCAATCTTCTTTTATTTTCACAGCCATATTCTTCTCAATCCACATCCTGAGAGCCTCGGTGACTGCAATCCCTAATGCTCCCTTCTTTGATCCGTATCTCCTTCCAACTGCGAGCCTAAATTCCTCATCCAGCTCGTCTGGGATCAGAACGTGCAGTTGCCTCATTACTATCTCACCTCGTTCAAGTTCTCATGGTAGTGTACACAAGTTTTTATGTAATTATGTAGACTTACAACTTTATAAAGATTTAGGAACGAGAAGGCGTCTTTTATGCTCTTATACTATATAAAGTTTTCAATTCAGATTCTGGCCACTTTAAGAGCTTTTTATCTCGTAAACGTTTGTTTGCTCCTTTTTGTATATCTCACGACAAGAAAAGGTGGTGGTTAAAAGTGAGACCCAATAATTATTTAATTAATTAGAGCATAGAAATTATGCGGATCAATTACTCATGGATATAAAACAACTGGGGTGGCAGATAATGAAAAGGGAGGAAATTAAAGAGATTATTGGGGTGCTTTACGGACTCATGGAGCCGGGAGAATTGAAACTGAAATGCATTAAGGTGACTCCTGGAATAAACGCTCTCCTGGATATTTTAGCTTCAGGATGGTACCCTAAGGACCCAGCCCAAGAACAGATAGTTTATACCCTTGAAGATCTGCTGGTCCTAGGGCATATCCTTAATTTAATTGAAACCCCTGAAGAGCTAGAGAGTGCTCTCGAAGAGATTTTAGAGCATAAAGAAGCAAGAAAGAACTGGATTCACCGGCTGAACAAATACAGGAAAGATAAGAGGCGGGACAAGATTCTCCAAAGATATGAAAATGTGCTTAACACAATCCTATCTAGGTGGAGAATTGACATTAAGGTTCCATGGACTAAAGTGCCTATTCCCGCTGTGGTCTTTGTTGACGCTTTGAGAACACTGAACAAGGATTCCCGGACTGTAAAGAAAAGTCTGCTGGAATTTGAGTCTCTGGGATTAATCAAAATTAAAGCCTGCACATCACTCAACTTGGACTCGTGTACCGATCTATCAACGCTGGCTAGGAAACTTACTGAAACATTTCACAGAACCCGCAATACGAAGAAAGCTGAAGAGGAGATATCTCGCATATTGATAGACACAGGGCTTTCTGAAGTTTCTCCTTCATTATTGGCCAAAACCTTGGACATCCTCAAAGAAAAGGGCCGGCCTCTGGAGGAAAAATACCAGCTTCTTCTCGATGAAATGGTAACTGCCATCTCAACGTCGAAGGTCTACTCTCCCACTATAATAATAGAGCTCATCATACTTCCGCTCCAAACTACTGAAAAAGCCCTAGATGAAGCCACAATCAAAGAGATTATTGGGGATATTTACCGCTCTAAGAATGTTCCACCTGGAGAGTGATAACTTTTTATTTTTCCTGCTCCTTAATTGGGCGGTGGATGTTAAGTGGGCCTGGTTAGGAAATACAAGCTCTTTTATGCCCTCATGAACGTTGGATTCGTAGGAAACATTCTCGTCATCTACTACCTAACCAAAGGCTTCAACTACGCCCAAATAGGCACAGCAATGGCCATAGCAACCATAGGAACATTCCTCTTCGAAGTCCCAACCGGAGTAGTCGGCGACAAAATAAGCAGAAAAACCAGCGTCCTCACAGGCCTCGCCCTCTACCCAATCGGCACGATAATACTCATACTCCTCAAAAACTTCCCAATGCTCATCGCTTACTCAATAATAACACCCCTCGCAGTCGCATTCATCAGCGGAAGCCTCCAAGCATGGTTATACGACAACCTCAAACACCTCGGCAGAGAAAAAGAGTATAGACAACTCATGAAAGACATCAAAACCATAACCCTACCCCTCTCCGCCCTCACAGTAGCCATCGGCGGAATCCTTGCCCAACTCTACGGATTCACCCTCCCCTTAGCATTGACCCTAATCCTCGAAATAGCCACGCTCATAGTCGCCTACACAATCCCCGAGTATGAATTCCAGAAACCCGAACGCTCCTATCTAAGCCACACCCTCCAATCCTTCCGGGAAATCCGCCGGCCCGAACTCCTCTGGCTCATAATACTCTCCATAACCGTCGTCATGGCCACCAACCAATTCCGCCAATTCTTCGAGCCTTACTTGGGCGACATACTCGCCAAAATCCTCAAAACTACGCTCGTAGGAACGCTCGGCATTCTCGCAGTCATAGAAGCCATCGTCAAAGTCCTGCCCAAACTCATCGGAATCCGGCTCAGGGACAAATGGAGCGTCAAAGCCTACTCCCTCGCCCCAATCATCGTCCCAGTAATGACGGCCCTCTCCGTAAGGAACACTCCAGAGTAATTGGGTGAAAAATAAGCTTGAAAAGATGTTTTGGGCATTGAAATTAAAGGCATGGTAACAGTTTTGGCTTCCAATAATGCTGGCAAAGTTGCTTAACCAAACGTCAGAAGGGAGTATCCAAAGATAAATAACAACCAAAAAGGTTTTAGTTGAATATTTAGCCATATAATCTTGGTGTTAAAAGTGGAAGACATCACGTATTCAGTTGAACCCTTACTGAAAAAGTGGCGGGAGGTGTACAAAGAAGAAAAGAAACAAAAAAAGACCCCCGAAAAAGTGGAATATTCCGAGCTTGAACCGGCGGTGTACTTCAACGTAAAAAGGCCGTTCTTTGTGAGATTATCCCCAGAAGATCCCACGTACGTGAGGACTTTTAGGATGATCTCATACGGTATGCTCAAATACAGTCCCTCCCTGAGGACACTCATTCTCAGGGGTGCAGGATATAACTTAGCCCGTAAACTTGTTGAGACCAGCGAAATCAGGAGCATAGACGACCTCCCGAGGGTGTTTCTGAAGCAGAAACTTGGAATAGTCGATATCATCGAAGAATCCTTCAACCGCATGAAAGTTAACCTCTATGAGTGCATAAGCTGTTACAACATCAAGCCCGTTGGGAGAACCCTCTGCGACTTTGAAGCCGGCTTCATCCAAGGAGTCATGGAGGCTCTTATCGGCAAGAACATTACAAGGGAAGTATACTGCTGGGGATTAGGCAATCATTTCTGCGGATTTGAAGTGGTATTCGAGTGATGGGTATGAGCCTGTTGGTAATCCAACCCTCCACTAAATGTGACGGAGGTTGTTTGATCTGTCCATGGAGGGAGAAGTTTGGGTGTACAGGGGTGATGCTACCCCCTGAGGTAGTAGATATCTTGGCCGAGAACCTAGATGGCTTCAGGTTTGATGAGTGTGTTATAACGTGCCCCAACCCCTTCTCCCATCCAAAGATAGACGTTATAGTAAATAAAACCCAAGAAATATGCGATCGTATTGATATGTTCATAACAATCCCGGGATTAAAGAACGTTGCTCGAAGCGGTCAACTTAAAAAAATTTCAGATAATGTGCATGCCCTCATCATCTTGGTGGACTCTCAAAAGGCCATGATGTCGTCAATTCAGACGATAAAAAACCTGCTGTCCTTTGGTGTCGATAACATTGAAGCGTACATACCGTTAGGATCGAGTTTTGATTTTGCAGAGATACTTTCCCTGATTGGTATCTGCCGCAGACTTGGACTCAGAATAACCGTGGGGCCGAGATTCTATGAGAAAGCCCCAACAGAGGAATTTCTGAAAAAACTTGCGAAGAGGGAAAACACCGAGGTGGGCCTACACTATGGGATAAAGTATATCTATCATGCCCTTAAGGTTTTCTTTGATGACTATCCTGTGACCTTGCTGACGTCTCCATCCTCAGAGAATTGCAAGACCATTTATGTAAACCCCTACGGCAATGTTTCCAAATGCCCCCACTCAAAGCTCAGTATCAACTACCGCCACATATCGACTGAGTACCTCAGGAAGATGCTCTTTTCTCCATGCCCGTTGAGTCAAAATGCCCTTCAGCTAACCCCCAAAGTCAAAGTTTCCTTTGTAACGCGGGATGGAGTTGAGATACCTTCAGACATCATGGAACTTCTTGAGCTTATTTCCCAGCTAAAGTCCTTCAGGGCTGCGTGCAAAGCCATTGGTGTCTCCCCCTCAACGTACTGGGAAAGAATAAAGGAACTTGAGTACAAGCTTGGCATGTCCCTACTAATAACCGTGAGAGGGGGCAGAAAGAAGGGTATAACTGTTTTGACGGGATTCGCACGAGACATTTTAGAAGAATACCGCAGGGTCAGGGAAAAGGTACTCCTCTCTCTATACACGTGAAGGACGCCCATTAGTTATAATCCCAAGTGAAAGTCTCGTGTTCTGAATTTAGAGAAACAATGGCTGTTAATGTCCTGATTCCCGAACACGACTTCCTTTTATCTGTTTTGTTTAACCTAAAGATTGAGGTGATAACAATGGATTCTATACTGTCGCCTGCAACGGACAGGCTGACGGTCTATATAGATCCCTCCAAGTGCATGGGGTGCAGAGCGTGCGAAATGGCATGTGCCATCGAGCATTCCATGAGCAAGACACTATTTGGGGCAATTCAGGAGAAACCAAAGCCGAAACCAAGACTGAAGGTCGTCGTTGCCGACTTCTTCAATGTCCCAATGAGATGCCAGCACTGTGAGGATGCCCCCTGTATGAAGGCGTGCCCAACGGGAGCAATCTCCAAGACCGAGGAAGGTTTCGTTGTTTTGAACCCGAACATGTGCATTGGATGCCTTATGTGCGTGATGGCATGTCCCTTTGGTCATCCAAAATACGAGCCAGAATACAAGGTAGTTTTGAAATGCGATTCGTGCGTCGAGCGCATTAGGGAAGGTAAACTTCCAGCGTGCGTCGAAGCATGCCCAACCGGAGCGATGAAGTTCGGGCGGCTCAGCGACATCCTTGATGAGGTCAGAACGGAAAAGGCTGAGAACCTGATTTCCGGAATGAAGGTTCCTGGCATGGTGTACGTAAAGCCCATCGTCGAGAAGAAGGAGGAAGGGCCTGTTAAGCCCATGGACCTCTACAGGATGTACACTTCTGTTAGGTGGTATTGAGGGGGTGTTATGATATGGCCGAATACATAAAGTATCGTGTTCCCGCAAAGGGAGTTTCGGCAACCAAGGGTGTTGCCGAGCTGATTGAGAAGGCCGAAGAGGAAGGCATAAAGACCGCTTGGCACCGCCTCTTAGAGCAACAACCCCAGTGTGCCTTTGGACAACTCGGAGTTTGCTGTAGGAACTGTGCAATGGGGCCGTGCAGGATTGACCCATTCGGTTCGGGACCAACAAAAGGTGTCTGTGGAGCAGGAGCGGACACAATCGTTGCAAGGAACCTACTGAGAATGATAGCCGCGGGTGCGGCAGCCCACAGCGACCACGCCAGGGACGTGGTTGAGGTCTTCAAGGGAGTGGCAGAGGGAAGGTTTCAGTACTACAAGCTGACCGACGTTGAGAAGCTCAAGTCACTTGCCGAGACTCTGGGAATCAGCACGGAGGGCAAGGACGAACACGAGATAGCGAGAGAGCTCGCCGAAGTACTTGAATGGGAGTTTGGAAAACCGGGAGACGAGCCTCTCAGGATGCTTGCCCTCGCTCCGAAAAAGAGGATCAAGGTCTGGGAGAAGGCCGGTGTTCTCCCAAGGGCCATAGACAGGGAAGTCTGTGAGTGCATGCACCGGACGCACATCGGTGTCGATGCCGACCCGGTCTCGCTGCTCCTCCATGGTATACGGACCTCCCTCGCCGATGGATGGAGCGGCTCAATGATGGCCACTTACCTGAGCGACATACTCTTTGGGACGCCGAAGCCGTTGAAGGCCGAGGCAAACCTCGGTGTCCTCAAGGAAGATTACGTCAACATAGTAGTCCACGGACACAACCCGATACTCTCAACAAAAATCGCAGAGATAGCCATGAGCGAGGAGATGCAGAAGTTCGCCAAGAAGTACGGGGCCAAAGGCGTCAACGTCGTCGGAATGTGCTGTACAGGAAACGAGGTTCTCATGAGACTCGGAGTTCCAATAGCGGGAAGCTTCCTGATGCAGGAACTGGCGATAATAACCGGTGCGGTTGAGGCCATAATAGTCGACTACCAGTGTATAATGCCAGCGATAGTTGACGTTGCCCAGTGCTACCACACCAAGGTCATAACGACTGAACCGAAGGGCCACATTCCGGGGGCCGTTCACATAGAATTTAACGCCGAGAAGGCTGACGAAATAGCGAAGGAGATTGTCAGAATAGCGATTGAAAACTACCCGAACAGACCGAGGGACAGGGTACACATCCCCAAGCACAAGATGGAGGCCATAGCCGGCTTTAGCGTCGAGGCCATAGTTGAAGCCCTCGGCGGAACGCTTGAACCTCTCATCAACGCCCTGAGGGATGGAACCATAAAGGGCATCGTCGGAATAGTCGGCTGTAACAACCCGAAGGTCAAACACAATTACAGCCACGTTACCCTTGCGAAGGAGCTCATAAAGAGGGACGTGCTCGTTGTAGGAACCGGATGCTGGTCGATAGCGGCGGCCATGGAAGGCCTGATGTCTCCGAAGGCGGTCGACCTTGCCGGCCCTGGCCTGAAGAAGATATGTGAGGCACTGAACATTCCGCCGTGCCTCCACATGGGCAGCTGCGTTGACTGTTCGAGGATACTGATAGCCCTCGGAGCGCTGGCAGATGCCTTGGGGGTTGACATCTCGGACCTCCCGGCCGCGGGTTCAGCTCCTGAGTGGATGAGTGAAAAGGCAGTCTCAATAGGAACATACTTCGTGGCCAGCGGTGTGTTCACTCACCTTGGCGTTGTCCCACCTGTAATGGGAAGCCAGAAAGTGGCCAAGATTCTGACGGAGGACGTTGAGGACATTATCGGAGGAAAGTTCTACGTGGAGCCAGATCCAGTGAAGGCCGCTGAAACAATATACAACGTCATCCTCGAAAAGAGGAAGAAGCTTGGATGGCCCCTTTGATTTATTTTTGTCCAATTTTTCTTAATGGAGGTGACAGCCGTGAAGATTCTCGTCGCTGGAAAAGGGGGAGTCGGAAAGACCACGGTCTCAGCGTTGCTGGCCCACATACTCGCGGATGAGGGCTACAGCGTTTTATGCTTAGATACCGACTCGGTTCCGAACCTGGCCCAGAGCCTCGGGATTCCCTATGAGAAAGCCCTTGAGATAGTGCCGCTTTCAAGGAATGAAGAACTCGCTGAGGAGAGAACGGGAGCGAGACCTGGCTCCGGATGGGGAGTTATTTTCTCGCTCACCCCAAAGGTGGACGACCTCGTTGATAAGTACGGAATAAGAATAAGGCCAAACCTCAGTCTGGTCGTTGTGGGAAGTATTGACCAGCCAAAGGAGGGCTGTATGTGCCCATCGATAGCGCTCGCACGGGCTTTTCTAACCCATGTCCTCCTCAAAGAGAGGGATATCGTGATAGTCGATAGTGAGGCCGGTGCCGAGGTGTTTGGAAGGGGACTTGCCGAGAAGTTCGATATAATGATATGCGTTGCTGAGCCTACGCTCAAATCCCTCATGATAGCAAAAAAACTCCTGAGGATGGGTCGGGAGCTTAAGATTTCAAAGCTCCTGCTCGTCATAAACAAAGTTCGGAACACTATGGAAGCATCCCGGCTTTACGGGAAGGTCTTCTCCGATGATGCAATCCCCTACTGCACGATAAGCTTCGACGAAAATGTGGTGAAAGCCGATAACTCCGGACTTGGAGTGGATTCCATCCCGAAGGATTCCACTGTGTACAGAGATGCAATGTCCCCGGCAAAAAGAATACTGAGCCTGAAACGAAGATCGAAGGTCGGGTGATGAAAATGTGCGAGGCAAAGGCGGTAGTAGTCGAGGGGGAAAGAGAAGAGGTGGTTATGGTAGATGTCATTCTCCTGTACTTCAAGGATGGGAAGCCAGTTCTAAGAAACCTCCACGGGGAGGAAATGGTGTTCGAGGACTATGAGATAGATAGCATTGACTTCATGCACCACGTTATATACCTAAAACTGAGGTGAGCCCGATGTGCCAGTCAAGGGTTATACTCCTCAACGGAAACGGGGCCGAGGTGATAATGACGGATGTTGTTCTGATGGATGTTAAGGACGACGGGAGAATAGAAATCATGGACATCATGGGCAACAGGAAAACCCTTCATGGATGCAAGGTAGAAAGCATCGACTTCGTCTCTCACAGAATATTCCTGAGGGAGGTGAGCCAATGACGTACCTTGCCCCTATTGTTCTCCTCTTAGTTTTTGCGGCATTAATCGGATTGCTCTCCGGCGGAAGGATAATGACAAAGGTTGTGAATCTGATCTCAGCATTAGCATCCCTTGGGATATGCTACCTTGGAATCCTCGGGTTTACAAACAACCCACCCTCAGTTGCACTCAACTTATTTGAACGGGAAAGCGGCATGATAGGGTCCTTGGGGTCATTGACTCTCAAAATAACCCCTCTGTCAGCTTTTTTCCTGCTGATCCTCGGCGTCCTCTCGTTTTCGGCTTCCCTTTACGGCATTAGCTATATGGGGATGTACAAAAAGGACACGAGGCTCTACAACGTCAGCTATCCCCTCTTCCTGCTGTTTATGATGCTGACTCTCCTGACCCAGAACCTCCTCTGGTTTATAATCTTCTGGGAACTGATGACCCTCTTCTCCCAGTTCCTGGTGGCGTTTGAAAGAAACGAAAAGGCGGTTAGGGCCGCTTTCAAGTACTTCTGCATGACCAAGGCAGGGGCAGACTTCATGCTACTGGCGATAATCGTCATGATAATCAAAACGGCCGGTACGGCGGACTACTCTGGGATATCTCAGGTTCTGCCGTCTTATCTCCTCCACCACCCGGTGGAAACCTACGCCATAGCAACGGGCATGCTGGTGGGACTCGGAGTTAAAGCCGCCATGGTGCCCTTCCACTCGTGGCTTCCAGACGCTCACCCCGAGGCCCCAAGCAACGTCTCAGCCCTGCTCAGCGGAGTCATGATAAAACTCCCAGTTTATATGATGTTCGTCGTGTTTCTCAAGTTCCTGCCCCTCGATAAGTACCTCGGGCTGGGAATAGCCCTGATGGGCACGCTGACCCTTTTCTTCGGGACAATGTACGCCCTCAAACAGACCGACTCGAAGAGACTTTTAGCGTATCACAGCGTTGGGCAGATAGGCTATGTAATCTTAGCTCTTGGGGCGGGAATATACCTCCTCTCGACTGGAGACACACTCCTTGGGGCGGTTGCACTGGCCGCATCGTTGTACCATGCAATAAACCACGCAGCTTTCAAAGGCCTCCTCTTCCTCACGGCGGGTTCGGTTGTTTATAGAACCGGGAGCAGGGATCTGGACTACCTCGGAGGACTGGCAAAGTTCATGCCGATAACAGCCCTCACAGCCCTCATTGGAGCACTTTCAATAGCGGGAATGCCGCCGCTGAACGGTTTCGTAAGCAAATGGATGATATACGTCTCAACACTTCCAACATCAACGGTTCTCTCCCTCTTCGGGGCCTTCGCGCTGTTCATAAGCTCGGTAACCACCGCTTCATTCGTCAAATACTTCACGACGATATTCACAAGGCCTCCCTTGGAGAGCATTGAGGTTAAAGAAGTGCCTCCAACGATGTGGATTCCGCAGGGAATACTAGCGTTCATCTGTTTCGTCTTCGGAATCTATCCCAAACTACCGCTCAGTCTTATATCAAAAGCTCTAACGTTCCTGGGCGTTAAAGCTCCGGCGCTGAAAACGTTCCCCGGGGTCGTTGTCCCCAACACCGGAAACATTGAACCGCTGGCGATTTTCATTGTCCTCCTGTCTCTTGGAATGGCACTACTGGCTGTAACATACTCCAAGATTGCCCTGCCGGTCTGGACAACCGGAACGAGAAAGTCACTCGCCATGCGCCTCCCGGCGAGTTCCTACTACGCTTCCTTTGAGGAGGAGTTTAAGGAAGTCTACTCCCTAGGCGGATGGGCGGGGAGAGTGGTGAGCTCGATCTGGAAAGCCACAAGAAAACTCGCGGTTCTGTACGAGGTGCGGTCATATCAAGCCGACCTGATGATGGTAACCTCCGCCATAACTCTCCTGGTAATGGTTCTGATACTTGGGGGTGTGTCACTATGACTCTCGCAGGATGCATTGTAAACGTAATATTTGCAGTCATCTTTGCCCCGCTTTTAGATGGTCTCGAAAGAAAAATCAAGGCCAAACTTCAAACCCGTCAGGGACCGCCCATCCTTCAGACATGGTTTGATCTAATAAAGCTCTTCAGAAGGCCCTCGACAACCCCATCCGAGTCAATGAGATGGCTCTTCCGTCTTGGGCCTCCCATAGCACTCGCCTCGATACTCACAGCTTTCTTCTTCGTTCCAGCTATTCTGCCAGACTCAATGAGGTTCTGGGGGGACATCATAGCATTCCTCTACCTGATGACACTCGGTACCGTTGCCGTGACCCTGGGGGGCTTCTCAAGTGGAGACCCCTACGCCCAAATAGGATCCCACAGAGAGATATCCCTCTTCATGGCCGAGGAGTTTTCACTGGCCTTTATTATAGCGGCTTTGGCGGTTTCAGCCAAAAGCTTCACGCTCTCAAACCTCTTCCCCCTCCCGTTCAAAGCTTCCGCCCTTATCGGCGCACTGCTCTTCGTTGTGCTCGTGTATGTGGCCGGGGCAAGGGTTCCGTTTGATGTCGCTGAGGCAGAGCCTGAAATCGTGGAGGGGCCCCTAATCGAGTACAGTGGAAGGCAGCTTGCACTCCTAAAGCTCTCAATATATACAAAGAGACTTCTCCTGTTCACGGTCTTTCTGAACTTTTTCCTCAGGGGAACTTCAGCTATCAGGGCCACTTATTACGTGATAGGCCTGATCGTTCTATCAGTGATCTACTCCACAATAGAGGCCTCCTGCGGGAGATTCAGGACGAAGGACGCAGTGAGGTTTCTCAAGAGGTTTTCAATTCTCGGTGCCTTATGCTGGTTGTTAGCTGTAATGGGGTGGTAAAAATGGTGGTTGAGGTACTGAAAGGATGCAAGATACTGCGGCACGATGACAGGGTAACGGTCGCGGAGGTAAGTCCTGAGAGGGTCAGGGAAATAGCTAAGGGCCTATTCAACGCCGGCTGTTACTACTCGTGTGGAATGGGGGTTGATGAGAGGCCGGTCAACATGAGGTTCGCGATGTATCACGTCTTCAACTGCGAGGCCGAGAGGAGGCACGTAATTCTCAAGCTGACAACTCCCACCAACGAGCTCACACTGCCATCGATAACTCCTGTGATAGAGGGAGCCAGCTGGTCAGAGAGAGAAGCTATGGATATGTTGGGAATCATTTTTGAGGGCCATCCAGAACCGGAAAGACTCATCCTGCCTGAAGATTGGCCTGAAGGGGTGTATCCTCTGAGAAAAGACTTTCCGTACAACAAGAAGCTCCCTCCAGCCAAACCAAAGGAGGGAAGGAAGAAACCAAGGCCCGATATCATCGAAGTGCCTCTCGGGCCTTATCACCCAACTCTCCACGAGCCGGAGTACTTTGAGCTCTACGTAAAAGGGGACAAAATCGTTGATGCAAAATACAGGGGATTCCATATTCACAGGGGCATGGAAAAACTCGCAGAAAGCAGGATGACCCTCAACCAAGTACCGTTCTTGGCCGAGAGAATATGCGGCATCTGCGGCTGCACGCACTCGACTGCTTACTGTCAAGCCGTGGAAGATGCAACCAACATTTACGTTCCAGAGCGCGCAAGGTACATCAGAACAATAATGCTTGAGGTAGAGAGGTTACACAGCCACCTCCTCTGGTTTGGAGTTGCCTGTCATCTCCTTGGATTCGACAGCGGTTTCATGCACCTCTGGAGGGCCAGGGAGTACATCATGGACATAGCGGAGCTGATAACGGGCAACAGGAAAACCTACGGAATAAACCTTATCGGTGGTGTTCGGAGGGATATCCCAGAGGAGAAAAAGAGAAAGGTTCTGGAACTCCTCGACCTCGCAGAAAAGGACAGCAGAGAAATCCTCGACAACGTTGTCAAGATGGGGGAGCTCAAAGAAAGGATGGAGAACGTCGGTGTTCTTCCGAAAAAGAAAGGCAGGGAAATAGGTGTTGTCGGACCGGTTGCCAGGGCCTCGGGGATAGACACGGACGTCAGGAGGGACCATCCATACGCGGCATACGGTGACCTTGACTTTGAGGTTCCCGTTTACAAAGGTGAAGACGTTCTCTCAAGGTTCCTCGTGAGATACGACGAAACTTTCCAGAGCTTCAGCATGATAAGACAGGCACTGGACAACATGCCGGAAGGAGAGCTCATAAACGAGGACTACGAGATACCCGGCTTCAAGCTCGGCCTTGGCGTCACCGAGGCTCCCAGGGGAGAGGACGTGCACGTTGTAATAACATGGGGGGAGAACAAGGTCTACCGCTGGCATCCGAGGGCCTCAACCTACAACAACCTGCCCGCGGTTCCCGTCATGCTCAGGGGCAATGACATCGCGGACGCTCCCATAATCATAGCCTCAATAGACCCGTGCTTCTCATGCACAGACCACGTCTCCATAATAGACTCGGAAAACGGTAGAGTCCTGTGGAGAGGTTCTCTGGAAGAAGGAATCAGGAGGGTGGGCAATGGGAAGGCTTAAACTCATTTCTAAAGCCCTCTCCATAGGCAAGGTCACGGAGAAGTATCCCTTTGCGCCGATTGAGGTGCCGGAGGACTACAGGGGAAAGCCCGTGATAGATGGAGAGAAGTGCATCGGTTGCGGCGCCTGTGCCAACGCCTGCCCGCCCCAAGCAATCCAGGTCTACGATGACGTTGAGAGAGGAGTGAGGGTCGTGCACCTTTTCCTCGGGAGGTGTATATTCTGCGCCCGCTGTCAGGATGTCTGTCCGGTGGGGGCGATAAAGCTGACGAAGGAGTTTGAGCTGGCAACCCCCGATCAGGACGACCTCCATCAGGTGGTCGAGCTCAAACTTATCCGTTGCGGCAAGTGCGGGAAACCGTTCGATACCTACAGGCACCTGATACAGGTGGCGGAGAACGTTCCTCCCTGGGAGAGGAAGTCGCTCCTTCTGTGCCCCGAGTGCCGGATGGAGAAGACCTCAGAATGGAGGCTCTGGGGGTGTAAACGATGATAAAGAAAAGCCTCTGGGTCTTCCACCTCAACTCAGGCTCGTGCAACGGCTGTGACATAGAAGTTCTCAACATGTTTGCCCCAAGAAATGACGTCGAAAGGCTCGGGATAAAGCTCGTTGGAAGTCCTAGACACGCCGATGCCATAGCGTTCACCGGGCCCATCACGAGGGAGTGCCTTCCCAAAGTCATAGATGCCCTCACAGCCGTTCCCGACCCCAAAGTGGTTCTCGCTATTGGAGCCTGCGCCTGCGGGGGAGGCATCTGGTACGACACGTATTCCGTCATTGGGGGAATTAAAGAGCTCTACAAAATCCTGAAGGAAGAGTACAACATCGAACCGCCCGCTACCGTTTTCATCCCCGGCTGCCCGCCGAAACCGGAGGCCATAATCTACGGAGTTGCCGTCGCCAGAGGGATGCTCGAAAAGAAGCAGAGGAAACAGGTCTACATTGAGCCAGAGGAAAGTGTTGCTGAGGAAAAGATTCGGCTGGCGAGTCTTCTCATGGAAGCCGAAAAGACGAGACACTTCCTTCCAAAGCTTGAGGTCAGGAGGGTCTGAGGTGTCCGCGGGTAATCTCGTCACGCTCATGGAAATCATCTTCCCCCTGTACATAGCGGCGTTCATCCTCTACACAATAAGGGCCATCAAAGGTCCAACCGTCCCAGACATGATTCTAGCGGTTGACTGCATGAGCTTTGACATAGCAGCATTCATGGCGATCCTCGCGGTATACTTCAGAAGCATCTACCTCATCAGCGGGGCTATAACCCTGGCACTCTGGGCCTACCTCTTAGACGTTTACATCGCAAACCACCTCACGAAGAAGGAGGTGGGAGCATGAGCATAACCTTCATCCTCGGCGCAATCCTGATAACCATCGGCGGAATCTGCGACCTCCTTGGAGCAATCGGGCTGCTCAAGTTTCCAAACTTCTACGTCCGCCTGCACGCGGCAACCGTCGGGACAATAGGCGGGGCAGTAGTGCCGCTCTTCGGCGTTGCCTTATTAGCACTCGGCACAAACATCCCACACAAATACGCGATAGCCGGAGCCAGCCTCATCACGGGGATAATAGTCCTCCTCGCGGCTCCGGCAGGAGCAACGGCACTGGCCTACGCCGCCCACAGGAGCGGGATTGTGGAGTGGAAACCCAAGGTTGACCACCTAAAGGAGGCGAGAGAATGATCGAGCTGCACCTATCAATCCTCGCAATCACGGCCTTGATAGGTCTGGCATTCTCATACTTAGCAATAACAGAAAAAGACCTCCTCAGGGCAGTGGCCTACTCAGCAGTCCAGGCCATAGCCTACGCCATAATCTTCTACCTCCTCATGGCGCCGGACATTGTCCTCGCCTACGTGGCAATAGCGGTGGGAATATACTCGGCGCTCCTCATCTTCATCATCGGAAAAACCGAAAGGTACGAGGTGGTGTGAATGAAGCGCTTAATCGGCCTAATCATCACCCTAATCACCGTCCTTGGGGTTGCTTGTTACATTGCCCAAAACCTGACCCCACAAAAGAACCTCCACCCCCTCGGAGAATTCTACCTCCAGAACAGCTACTTCGGAGAATACTCCGCAAAAAGCCCAGAGGCAGTAACTTCAATCATCTGGGACTACCGTGGAGTTGATACACTATTCGAGACGGCCGTCTTCTTCCTGGCAATAATAGGAAGCCTAACCCTCTTCAGGCTGAGCAAAGAACAAAGCGAAGAAGCAAAACAAGGCGAGCCAAAACCAGAACTCCCAGAACCGGTGGGAACAGTGACAAAACTCATAGTCGCAATGATTCTGGCTGTTTCCGCTTCAATAGCACTCCACGGGCAATTAACACCCGGCGGCGGCTTTCAGGGTGGCTCCGCACTGGCAGTTGCTCCGTTGCTGATAATAGCAGTCTGCACCAAGTACGCGCTTGAAAAG
The DNA here is from genome assembly GCF_000151205.2 of Thermococcus sp. AM4. Classification (NCBI taxonomy): domain Archaea; kingdom Methanobacteriati; phylum Methanobacteriota; class Thermococci; order Thermococcales; family Thermococcaceae; genus Thermococcus; species Thermococcus sp. AM4. The sequence goes on along the minus strand of NC_016051.1, from coordinate 1,801,462 downwards.
AACGGTCTCGACAAGACGAGGGCCATAATAATCCGTTCAATCGGACTGCTCGGAGTTGTACTCACTGCTTTAGTCCCACTCCTCACGGGAGGCTACCTCATGCAGAACCAGCCCATCTTCCCGGCAAAAGCCCTCGGAGTACCCCTGGGGGGTTCTCTGGTGTTCTACAACTTCTTTGAATACCTCGCCGTTGGGGCAGGCTTCACGGCAGTCTTCCTCCTCCTGAGCATTCCAGAGGAAAAGTTCAGAAAATTCCTGGGGGTGAGGAGATGAGCACCCTCCTCTGGAGCATTACAATAACTTCCCTCCTCGCAACGCTGATCATAAGCGTTTACGGGATTGTGGCAAAGCCCAACCTCGTGAAAAAACTCATAGCGTTAACTATCTTCGGTGATACGGCCAACGTCCTCGTGGTTCTCCTCGGTTATAGGGTAATCTACCCCGTAAAGCCCCCAATTCTGCCCCAGCTCTCCAAAACGGCCCTCGGAGAGTTCGTTAGGACGGCCGTTGACCCGCTCCCGCAGGCGTTGGTTTTAACGGCAGTAGTCATTGGAATGGCGGTTAACATTCTCATAGCCTTCGCGATAATCCAGATTTACAGGATTTACGGGACGCTGGATGTGAGGGAAGTCGGCAAACTCCTCCCCAGCTTATTGAGGAGGGATGAAGCATGAAGGGCGTGATTCCAACGGCGATATTGGCCTTTGTGACGTACATCATCTTCACGGGTTCAGTTACACCCTACGACTTGGTCACTGGAGTAATAGTTGGAGTAATTGTAGGCCTCTTGGTTGGCCGCTTTCTGGTAAAAAACGATGTCAAAGCCCTCAACCCGGCCAGGTGGGCATGGGGGCTGATTTACTTCCTCTGGTACTTCCTCGTGGCTGAAGTTAAAGCCCACCTGGACGTTATTGGGAGAATAATCACGGGAAAAGTCGAGCCTGGAATCGTGAAAGTCCCGTTGAAGGTAAAGAGCGAGTACGCGAGGGCTTTGGTCGCCAACTCGATAACGAACACTCCCGGAACTGTAGTTGTTGACGTTGATGAGGATTACCTTTACGTGAACTGGATCAACGTGACTACTGAAGAGCCTGAAAAGGCCAAGAAAGAAATCTGCGAGGAGTTTGAGAAGTACGCGGAGAGAATATTCGAGTGAGGTGGTGATGATGAACGTCGTTGGTTTGACTCCCGTAATCCCAATCCTCTTCGCCTTCGCGTTACCACTGACATCAATCCTCATTAAGGGGAACAGGAGGATTGTGCTGGCTTACGCTCTAGCCGGAACGGGTTTAACAGCTGTGAGCGCTTTTAAACTCTTCCAGCTGGCTTACTCTTCAAAAGAACCGTTGATTTACACGTTTGGCGGCTGGGCGGCTCCGGTTGGCATAATTTATGAAGTCGACCGGATGAGTGCGTTAATAACCCTCGTGACCGCGGCATTGATGTTCCTCATCGCAGTCTA